>SLOD01000113.1 GCA_007132725.1 Candidatus Sumerlaeota bacterium | reverse complement strand
TCACAGTTCATAAGGTACCTCCTTGTCAATAATGAACATTATTTTTATATGATTACACCGTTACAGAAATTGTCAAAAAAACTTGTCCGATATTGCATTAGTGATTTTTCATGATAATATCATTTGTCATTTTAACTGGAGGGTTATATAGATGAAAAAGAAAGGTTTTATTTTAATTGCGTTATTATTTGCATCTATCCTTTTTATCTCATGCAGTGAAAGCAAAAAAAATGATACTGACACCGAATATGTTACAGATGAAGAAAATGATGAAACAGATGAAGATGTTCAGGATGATCCCCGTTTCGACCAGTTTATTGAGTCTCTTAAAAAAGACCTTGAGAAAAGCAAGGCCTACGGAGTTTCAGTCGCAGTAATGGAAAACGGCAAAGTCACCTTTAAAGCTGCAATAGGCTCAAAAGACAGTGAAGGGAAGGAACCGCTTACAACAGAAACCCTTATGCAGATCGGCTCAACCACTAAACAGATGACAGCGACCGCACTCCTTAAAAAGATCCAGGAAGGAAAAGCCGGTATTGATGATCATCTTACGGAAGTCATTCCTGATCTGGAATTTAAGTACGGGGAAGATTTTGGCCGTGCAATAACTTTGCACCATCTTCTTACACATCAGGGAGGTTTTTATGACTTGACAGAATGGGATGAAAAATCTGCCGATGATATGCTCTACTATTCGAGTTACGGCTATGCCAACAAATATTTTATCATGAATCCTCCCGGGATATTCTGGAACTATTCCAACCCCAATTTTTCGTTTGCAGGGCTTGTCACAGAAGAACTCGATACAAGGTTCTGGCCCGATATCATGAGAGAAGATATTTTTCTTCCCCTTGGAATGGAAAGGACATATCTCCGTAAAGAAGAAGTCGCTTCAGACGGAGACTATGCCCAGTCATACGGATACAGAATAGATGACCTTGAAAGCGGAAAAATGGGAACAGTAGATATAGATATGATAGCAGATTCAGCCTTTACACGACCTGCGGGACTTGTGTGGACAACCCCGGAACAAATGATGAAGTGGGCACAGTTCATAATGGAAGGAAACACTGAAGTTTTATCTGACAACTTGCATGCTGAAATTACAAAACCTCAGGTTGACACCTTGTATGGTGACGGAATAATGCAGTATGGATACGGTATCTTCGTGGAAAGCGGATACATGTCAAAAGACAGAAACTGGTATGAATTGCCGGTGTGGGAACATGATGGCAACACTATCTCTTTCAGTAGTATTTTTTACATTATACCTGATTTAAAATTTGCAGTATCAATAATATCAAGTGGTTTCAGCACGGATTTTTCCGACAGCCTTGATACCGCAATAACGACACTTGCAACTTTACCGGAACCTTCCTCAAATGTTCCCAAATATGAGATAAACCCTGATAGATTTAATGACCACACAGGAGCCTACCATGATCAGTACAATGTGGGCACAATGATCATTACCCGTGAAGAAGACAAGCTGCTTGTAAGTGCCCCGACCCTCGAACAGTACGGTTATACGGTTTCTCCTGAACTCTATGCAGTATCAAGCGACATTTTTCTTCTCTATCTTAACGGAGAACCGCTTGACATCGTCTTCATTAAAAGTGAAGGGAGTGAAAAGTCAGTTTACATGCGTAACCGTATATTTGTTTTGACAAGAGTAGAATCTCCTGAGGAAATAATAGTAGTACCGCATCAGGATTCTGTCAGAAGATGGTTCCTCCGTTCAAAAATCTTCCCGGATAGACAGTTATATAACAGAATGAACATTTTCCATTAATGATTTGATTTATTGCTTTGTGTCAGATACTATCCTTTTATGAACGGGAAAACTTATGTCATCTCTTCTGACTGCTTCATTGAAGACAGGAACAAAATAGCAGAAGCTCTATCAAAATCAAATACAAAAATAACAAGGCTCTCTTTTAATAGAATCTCTATCCCGGACAACCTTGAAGACTTTGAGCCGGAAACTGAATGCCTTGATACTATTGAAAAGAACTACTTAAAAGACAACAACATATCCGCTGCAGCAATTATCCGTATGCAAAAAGAACAGCTAAAAAATATCATTTCACAAATTCAAAAAAGCAGTGCTGTATATATCTGTGAAGAACATATCCCCGAATATTTTTTTCTTAAAAAGTTTCTTTTTAAAAAATTATTTAACTTTCACTCTTTTGGAAAAATAATAAACAACGAATTGATATCTGTAAATGCCGGAGCAATTGATATTGGAATAAAACTTGACACATCTCTAAAGACAATGGAGGAAAAAATATCTTGTACTGAGACTGTTTTTCCTGAATTCAACGGACTTATAGCAATAGATCCTCCTCCCGATGCCCTTCCTTACTCTCATCTCGGTTATTTCAGAGCACCCTTGAATTTTGCAAGAAATTTAATATCTTTTCTTGACACACAATACAAAAATGAAAGGCATCCTGTTGTCAGGATAGTTGTTCCGCAAGAACATGACCCGTATAAACATTCAAAAAGAGCTTTCGAAATTGCAAAAATTCTCGGAAAAAGATGTGAAAAAGTGGAATCGTTCTCTGACCTTAAAAGAAACACTTCGGTGATAACATGGTCAACACAACAGTTTTTTAAATTACTGAATTCCGGCTTAAGACCAATCCCCACAACAAAATGCGGCGCTTCATTTTTATTTAGAAAATCAGAAAACATCGGAGAACTTATCATTAACCGGCACTCCGCCACCGAAATCGGATATCTTCTACAGTATTACAGAAACAATACTATAAAACCTTAACTCTTTTCAACCCGAGTTGTTCCAGCAATCTGCTGTCATCTTCCGGAGAAACCCCCTTTACTGTAAGAAGTTGTCCTGTTATCATGGAACTTGCCCCCGCAAGAAAAGGAAGGGATTGGTTATCTTTGAACACTTCAACTCTTCCCCCTCCTATTTTTATATCTTTTGAAGGAAGTACCATCCGTGCAAGTGCAATTATTTTAACTGCATCAAACAACGGGAAAAGAGGTAAGTCCTGAAGCGGAGTTCCCGGGATAGGTACGAGAAAATTGAGTGGAACGGACTCAGGATCACACTCTGCTATTTCAAAAAGAAGTTCCACCCTTTCTTTCGAAGTCTCCCCCACTCCAAAAATTCCGCCCACACATACTGAAAGCCCGGCTCTTTTTGCATTTTCAATGGTACTTCTTCTTTCTTCCCAAGTGTGGGTTGTACAAATATGGGGAAAGAAACTTTTTGATACTTCCAGATTATGATGAAATCTTTCAAGTCCCGCTTCTTTCAACCTTAAAAGCTCTTCATAAGATAAAATCCCAAAAGAACCGCATATTTTCTGAGGTACACCCGATCCTTTTAAATATCCCATCATATCTGAAACTTTTTCAATTTCCTGATCGTTCAACCTTTTACCTGAAGTGACTATTCCATAATAGTCTCCATAGGGAGAGTCTGCTTTGGCATGTTCTGTAACTTCAAATTTTTCTTTCAATGGCCACATTTCAATATTTGAACCGTTATGGACAGATTGAGCACAGAAACGACAATTCTCAGGACATTTCCCGCTTTTAGCATTTATTATCGTACAGGTTGATATAACGCTTCCCCTGAAATTTTGACGAATAGAGCCGCCTGCATATATTATTTCATTAAAATGTTCATGTCCAAGCATTAAAAATTCAAGGGCTTGGGAATATGAGAGCTTCTCTCCTGCAATAATTTTTTTGATAATTTTTGAGATATCCATTTATTCCTGTATTTTTTCAACAAATTGACAAATATCCTCCCAACCTTCAGGCAGCCCGCTTTTATATGGTGATGTTTCTACTTGGGCAGGATGATCTAAAAAGAACCGGACAACATCTTTTTTGCTTAAACCGCTCATCGAATGACCGCCTCCATGGTCACAGAGAATAACACTGTGCCCCAGTGATGCTAAATATTGAGAATCAAGATCCGCCATCTGATTAAAATCTATTGCAAAACCGCCTGTTGCCCAAGTGTCCTTTCCTTCAGCTCCGGAAACAAGTACTTGAGTATATTTATTATGATTTTCTTCAAAATCGGGCCATGAAAAAAAGTCACTCACTTTTATTCCCGAAATCTCTCCCAAAGCTTCTCTTGCATCAGGGTTTGAAAAGTGTGCACCGGAATAGGTAAAAACCGAAGCAATTTTTTCCGGTCTGAACAAAGCAATGCTGTTGGCCGTTATTGCACCTGCAGAAAAACCTGAAAGATACACTCTCTCTTCATCAACTCCCCATCTGCTGTCAACGCATTGAAGAAGAACATCAAAAAGATCCACCTCTGCACTTCCATCTTCAATGTCTATCATATCCCAATCAAGACCTTTTGGCGGGATCCCGAAAGTAAAAAGGTCATCTCTTGCTACAGGGGTTATCAAAATAAAAGGCATATCAATATTATTAACTTCGCTTTTAAGAAAATTCTCAAAATTAACAGCACTGTCTCCATACCCATGAAAAAGAAAAACGACCGGCCATTTGTCCCGGGAACCAATATTTTCAGGGAACCTTATGATAAAATCACGGGGAAGTTCATTATTTCCGGTTCCGGCTATCAATCCTCTGTTCATACCCTCAACTACATCTTCACACTCTATCGTTTCTTCTTCAGTGTCAGACTCGTCATCCTGCAGTTCAGAGTCATTGATCTCTTCATCATCGAACTCTTCTTCATCGGGATATTCAATTTCGTCTTCAGTTTCAGTATCCTGATGGGTTTCGTCATCGGCAACTCGATCATCAGTATCAGGTTCTTCGTTTTTTCCGTTTTCTTTGTTGCTTGAGCAGGCAACAACCAAAACAAACAAAATAGCGATCAAAAAAACTTTCTTCATTTTTTTCATATCATTTCCTCATTGTACCTGAAAAAACAACTTACTTTGGAGGAGAAACTATTTCCCCTTTTATGGGAGAGTAGTTTTTTTTCACCTGCTTCTTACCTTTATCCCTCACAACGACTTTGTCAAAAAAAACTTTTATTCCTATACCATTCTGTATGACAGGTGTGTTTTGAAGATGATAGTGAAGATGCGGTTCCGATGAGTTTCCCGAATTTCCACATAGTCCGATAACCTGACCCTTTTTCACTTTTTCCCCTACTTTGACCTGTGTACTTCCGTTTTTTAAATGGGCAATAACCGACACTTCATTTTTACTATGTTGAATAAAAACAACATTGCCCAATGCCAGAGAAGGATTCATTGAGCCGGGCTTGTTGTCCCTCACTCCGGTAACAACATCAGTTACAATCCCGTCTCCCGGAGCGAGGATCTCCCTTCCGAAAGCATAGTAATCTTCATTTCTCGTTCCGTTACCTTTATGGGTTCTGCCTTTTTCATCAACTACAACAAAATCAAAAGCATACCTTTGTCTTGGAACATTATGATGATAGTTCAACTCTTCTGTATCCCCACCCCACAGCACTAACCACTCTCCTTTAAAAGGCAGAGACAGAGTTACACCATTCTTTTCGGGAGCCTCACCTTCCGGTGTATGAGGGAGGAACCATAACCCTGCGATCAGATCATCATGATCGAGAATGATCTTTATATCAAGGATGCCTCTTTCAAAATATGCGGGGAAAACCGCATGATTAATATCATGTACTTTTGGTTTACCAAGTCTTTTTATCTTCCCATACTTAATAGACATATCTTTAAAGAACAGGGAGGATCTTTCCATAGGAAATGCTTCGATCACATTTTTGTTAAAACCTTTATGTAACCCTTCTATGTCTCCTTCATTTACAGCTGCCAGAACCCTTTTTACTACACTGTCAAACCTTTTTATAAAGATATCGCTTCCGGACAAACTGTGAAAAATGAATATTATGCTCATTATCAGCACAAATTTTTTCATATCAACACCTTTTCCCGTCTTCTATTCAGCAAACGCACAGATATGTTAACTTAAATAGAACAATTTTTCAACAAAACAAAAAACAGAGCAGATTTCACCTTGTTCAGTTGACAACATCTCGTTAGAACATACTGAAACAGGAGGGAAATGCGGCATTTCAGACACCTGTTTAAATCCTCAAAATGTAAAGTAAAAACATTATTATTTGAATCAAAACTTATTCTTACAGATAATGCTAAAGTAAGCGATGTAAAAATTTTATCGAAAAAAATTGTTCTGGAAAATAAAATAATATAAATATAGACAACCTTGAAGAATAAGGAGAGGTTCATCGTGGAAAAAGATAAAAATCTTAAAAAAGAGCTCGGGTTAATTCATGTTTTTTCAATAGCTTTCGGTGCAATGGTAAGTTCAGGAATATTTCTCCTTCCCGGACTTGCCTTTGACAGAACAGGACCGTCAGCTGTGATATCTTACTTCATTGTAGGGGTTCTCGCCCTTACCGGAATGGTGAGTGTTGCTGAACTTATTACAGCCATGCCTAAAGCCGGCGGAGATTATTTCTATGTAACAAGAGGGATGGGACCTGCCGTAGGTTCTATCGCCGGAATGCTTGCCTGGTTCGCTCTTTCTCTTAAAGGAGCGTTTGCCCTTGTGGGTATGTCTGCCTTCACCGTTCTTTTTTTCGATATTCCTTTTCAGGTAACAGGACTTGTTTTGTGTGGTTTTTTTACTTTAATAAACTTTTTCGGAGCAAAAAAAGCGGGAAGATTTCAAGTTGTTTTTGTTATGTCTCTCTTGCTCATAATGGTCTATTATATATTTGCAGGAACAAATCACATTTCACCCGGGAACTACACTCCGTTTACTTTTGAAGGGACAAGAGGTGTGTTCTTTACCGCCGGATTCGTATTCACTTCTTACGGGGGACTACTCCAAATATCAGGAATAGCGGAAGAAGTAAGAAATCCGGGAAGAAACATTCCTCTTGGCATGATTCTTTCACTTCTTGCCGCAATTTCAGCATATACTTTAATGGTCTTTATTGCTGTCGGAACTCTTCCTGGTGATGAACTGAGAGTATCACTTACCCCTATTGTTGACAGTGCCGGAACTTTTCTTGGAAGACCAGGTGTTATGTTAATAGGAGTTGCAGCTATACTAGCGTTTCTTTCAACTGCAAATGCAGGGATAATGTCAGCATCAAGATATCTTCTTGCAATGGGAAGGGACGGACTTGCACCCTCTTTTATTGCCAAAGTAAATGAAAGATTCAGAACACCCCATATTGCAATTATCATTACAGGACTTTTCATTAGTGGTGTTCTTTTCATAAAACTCGATGTTCTTGTTGAAGCTACTTCCCTTGTTATGATAGCCGGTAACATTCTTTCATGCATCTGCGTAATTGTTATGAGAGAAAGTAATGTGCAAAACTATAGACCTATTTTCAAAACGCCGTTCTACCCCCTCCCTCAAATAATCGGTATTATCGGATTCAGCTATATTGTTCTTGAAATGGGGAAGGAAGCTTACCTCATAATTCTTCTCCTGATAGTTGCAAGCTTTATAACATATTGGTTTTACGGAAGAAAACAAAGCTCTCAGGAATACGCTCTTCTCCACTTGATCGAAAGAGTTACATCCAAAAGCATTGTGAGCGGAACACTCGAATCTGAACTTAAACATGTCATAAGGGAAAGGGATAGTTTAAGCATAGACCGATTTGATAAGCTCGTTCACAACAGTGTAGTAATTGATATTGAAGAAGAGATTGAAATAGATGAGCTTTTTAGAAAAATTTCAGACACTATGGCTCCAAGGGTCAAGTCAGACAGCGACACACTGTATGAAATGTTCCAGGAAAGAGAAAAATACTGTAGTGCCGCCATTATTCCCGGATTGGCAATACCTCATATTGTACTTGATAAAGATGACCATCTGTTTGACATGGCGATCATAAGAGTAAGGAAAGGAGTTGTATTCCCATGCTCAAAAAGCAAAGTGCCTGTCAAAGTTATTTTTGCGATCATAGGAAGTATTGACGAAAGAACTTTTCATCTCCAGACACTTGCCAACATTGCACAAGTTGCACAAAGCAGGGATCTTTTCAAAAAGTGGGATGCAGCTAAAAATGAACAGGGGTTAAAAGATATCATTCTTCTTTCAGACAGAATAAGACATCGTTGAATATAAAAAGTTTAAAGTTCTTCAGCGTAAGAAAAAAGTGCGGGAGTACCCCCTGTGTGCCAGAAAAGAACAGATTCTTTTTCTGATATTTTATTTTTACGGATCATATCTATCAGGCCCCCCATTGCCCTGCCGGTATAAACAGGGTCAAGAAATATTCCTTCCAATGAAGCAAGCAGAGATATCGCTTCCTTTTCAAGTTCTCCAACTACTCCGTAACCATCTCCGGTATATCCATTTTTTAAAATAATGTCGTTACCACTAAAAACTTTTGAAATATTAAGTCTTAAAGCTGTTTCATTTGCCAGATCAAGGATCAGTTTTACAAATGACCCCTCTTCCAAATTTTCTTTATCTATTGAAACACCCGTTATTTCGGCGTTAAGCCCATAAAGTTCCGCTCCAGCCACTAAGCCTGCATGGGTTCCACCTGAACTTGAAGCAAATATGATGCGATCAAAACTCAGCTCTTTTTGAGACATTTGTGTTGAAAGTTCTTTTGCAGCTTCAACAAAACCAAGCACCCCTGTCACATTTGAACCGCCATAAGGAATTGTGTAAGGTTTTTTCCCTTCAAAGCAAAGCTTTTTCACAATACCGGGAATCGATTCCCCTTTCCTGAAGTCACCTGCCCAGTGTATTTGAGCTTTGCACAACATATCGAGAAAAAGGTTTCCAGTTAGATTGTCGGGAGGCTCCCCGCTTAAAACAAGGTGACATTCAAGTCCTGCAACAGCTGCAGCTGCAGCCGTCTGTCTGCAATGGTTTGACTGCTCAGCTCCCCCTGTAATTAAAGTATCATAACCGCCAAAGAGAGCTTCCCCTACAAGATATTCAAGTTTACGGGTTTTATTGCCACCGAAAGCAAGACCGGTCATATCATCTCTTTTCATGAAAATCCTTGGTCCTGACAGATATTTTGATAAGTTTTTAAGCTCAATTAAAGGTGTCGGGAAAAACCCGAGATCAAGTTTTGGAAAGTTTGGACCCGTCATAATTTTTACCATAAAAAATATTATATAAAACTTTTACTGATTAATTTCTTTTTTATTAAAACCAAGTTTTTGAGCTGTCCCGACATCTTCCGGCTTAACTTTAAAACACAGATCTATCGAATATTTTGGACAAACAAAACAGGCACGACAGACTGGATTATTAAATTTCTCAGCTTCGAGTACTGTAACTCCTTCCTTGATCAGCTTTTCTCTTGCATTTTGATAAGTGACATCCTCAGACATTGAACTTAACAAAGGAGATTTTTCTGTCGGAATTTGTTTAGACTTGTTTGTTTCGAGTTCTTTATCATCGACACACTGAAGTCCACCTGAAAAATTACGGCAAACCCATATATTTTCAACAACTTCCTTTTTTACTGCGACGCTGTCGTTCTTTTTCTCAGATCCTGAAACTGTATCACCCTTATTAAAATCAGTAAAAATTAAAACCGTTAAAATCAGAAGAAAAGAATATTTGATCATTTTGTTTACCTGCAGTTTTTATTTCTCCGCAACTTCATTCACCCACTCTTCATCTTATTTAACATTTAATACAAGCCTGTGTCAAGCAAGATCTTTTCAAGAAGGAACTGTGTGCCCCTGTTCGATTATATCTAACTGAGTTTTCCAGCTTTACAAATTTCTATATAAACCATCCCTTTCGGGTATAAAAAAAAGAAATATGTTGACAAAGAATACCCTTTCGGGTATAAAATATATTTGTTAGATTGAATTACACCCGAAGAGGTATAAAATGAGCACAGAAAAGTTAACACAGTTTGTAAAGGAAAGGAGAAAAATGGTTGGAATGACCCAACTTGAGCTTTCTCAAAGAAGTGGAACAGGTTTGCGGTTTATCCGTGAACTTGAACAGGGGAAAACAACTTTACGGCTTGACAAAATAAATCAGGTTCTTGCCCTTTTCGGGCACGAAATGGCTCCTGTTGAAATTGAAAGAGGTGGCAAATGAGCAG
>SLOD01000167.1 GCA_007132725.1 Candidatus Sumerlaeota bacterium | reverse complement strand
GCAAATTCATCCATAAGATAAAGAGACTTGCCTGTGTCATCTTTTTTTGCGTCAAGGAAGTTAACGATTTCCATTGCAAAACTTGAAAGCCCTTTGATGTTTTTATCTTCGTGATCTCCGACATAGAAAATGTTATCAAAAAGCTGTGTTGAAAATTTATCAGCAGGAACATAGAACCCTGCTTGAACCAGAGTTTGAAACAACCCAATCGTTTTCAGAAGAACTGTTTTTCCGCCCATATTAGACCCATGAACAACAGATATTCTATCATCAAAGTGGACCGTTAACGGCTGATAATCTGTCCCGAGCTCGCAACACCGCTCCTGCTCAATAACATTTCTGCCGTTTACAACTGAAATTGTTGGCCGATCATTAACAAGAGGCCTTGTCATATTGAATTTCAAAACAGTCCCGGCATTTGCAAGATAGGTATCTATCTTTTCTACCGCACTCATATATTTTTCAAAATTCTCTTTTTCTTTCACCACCTCTTTAGACAACGCCTTCATTACATCCCGCTCAAGCTCTTTTTCTGCCTTTACCATTTGTTCTCTTTCATTAAAAAGAGCATAGTAGTCATCAGACATCACAGGTTTTATAACAATGCGTCTGCTGTCAAACGGCTCTATATAGAAATAGTCCTTGTCGGGGCTGACATTTGAGTCCTCAACAACAAGAAAATCGTGCATTGAAAAGTCATATCCGAACTTTTTCTTTATCTCACATATTCTTGTTTCTTTAACACCTTTGAGTTTTTCCGATATTTTTTCTATATCCGCCCTTATGTTCTTAAGTTTATCACAGTATTTGTCTGAAACATGAAAAGATTCTTCCGCCCCGCCCTTTAAAAACTCATTTAAAAGAGATTCCGACTCAAAACTGCATTGAAAAGTATCTCTATCATCAATCTCCAGAAGTTTTACAACAGATTTAAAATTTATAAGAAACTTTTTAACAAGAAAAAGTTCCGCTGCATCAAGGCTTGACTCAAATGACGGAAGTTCCGGAATCCTCTTTAAATGATACTCCACCTTATCTATAACTTCAGGCTTATTCTTGATGAAAATCACCGCTGCGTCAATAGTTTCGTGGTGAATTTTAAGCAGTTCTGCATCTTTAAAGAACTGCCCGCTGTTTTTTGATCTGACCCCGTAAGGTGTCATAGGTTTATAGTTTGAATAAAAGCTGTCAAACTCCACAAACTTTAATAACTTGTTTTTCACTTTTTCACCTATCCTGTTGATAAGGGTTGAAAACTATTTTATCTGTTATGTCATTTCTTGCAAGCTGTTGAAGAAATTCATCCCTTTCGACCCCCTCAAGGTTCACAACGATAAAAAGAAGATCGAAAACATCCCTGAAAAAGAGAGCTTTTTTGCTTTGCAGACCCTTTAAGCGGTTTAAAGAAAGAAATATTTTTGTAAAATCATCTATTACAACCGCCTCAGCATCGGCAGGTATAGACTGAAACGAGGTTTCAGTTAGTGCACCTTTATGAAACCATGTTCCGGCATCATTTTTTTCTTCACTGTACTTCGGTATTTTGTCAAGAATTGAGAGTTTCTTTATTTTTTCAAGCCCGCTTTTAAAATTGATTTCATTTATTTTTGTTACATAGACAAAATTAGCCTTTATCCCTGCCGCAACCTGAGTGACCCGGTTAACCGCCCCATCTATCAGGATCGTTTTGCATTTTTCCTCTTCTTTTATATGGCTGATAATCTGAGAAAGCTGGCAATTATCTTCGGGTCCCACAAGCTCAATAAACCCTTCCCTCTGTGTTTTAAGGAGAACAAGCCGCCCAAGAACTGTCCTGAAAGGAAAAACCTCTCTTATTTCAAATATCCCGCTACTTCGGGCGATCATTAACTCACTTGTAACAAGAATATCTCCCAGTTTAGTATATACCTGAGGTTTGGGATTTCCAAAAACAGCATCTTTTGTTTCACCGTCTATCCCTATCGTTAAAAAAGCAGGGGAAGTTCCATCCCTTAAAGATTTTAAAGCGTAGTTGAGAAAAGTTGTTTTGCCGGCATTTTTTTCGCTACCGGTGATAAAAATTGTCTTTCCGGTAAAAATATTTCCATTATTTCTCTTCATTTTTTTTTCTTGTTCTCCGGACAAGGCCTTCCGGTTGAAGAGTTAATTTTTCACCATTCAGCAAAAGAGCCAACCCATCCTGCGATCTGTATTTTTTATCCTGGTCCAACTCTTCCGGGATATAGCCCTGAGGCTCTGCGTATGCGGTAATAACCCCTTCATAGTTTCTTAAAATAGAGTACTTTTCTGATTGACTTATCAAATAACTGGGCATTACCGGAATCTTTCCTCCGCCTCCCGGAGCATCAACTACAAAAGTTGGAACAGCTATTCCTGAAGTATGGCCTCTTAAATTCTCTATTATCTCTATTCCTCTTGACACCGTTGTTCTGAAATGACTTATACCTTTTGAAAGATCACACTGATAGATATAGTAAGGTTTAACCCTTATATAGAGAAGTTCGTGCAAAAGTCTTTTCATTGTTTGCGGACAGTCATTTACCCCTCTAAGAAGTACCGACTGATTTCCCATGTTTATTCCTGCATCAGCAAGTTTTTCACATGCTTCTTTCGCCTCGGCAGTAACCTCTTTGTAGTGATTGAAGTGAGTGTTGACATAAACGGGATGATATTTTTTAAGCATATTGACAAGGCTGTCCGTGATCCTTTGAGGAAGAACAACCGGCATCCTGCTGCCGATACGGATTATTTCGACATGATCGATCTCTCTGAGCCTTTTTAGAACATATTCCAGTTTTTCGTCACTGAGAACAAAAGGATCCCCTCCTGAAACAATAACATCTCTTATAGTCGGAGTATTTTTTATATATTCAACTGCACTGTCTACATTTACCTGAGAAAAATTGGAATCTTCAAACCCCACAACCCTTCTTCTTGTACAGTGGCGGCAATACATCGAGCAAACATTTGTAACAAGCATCAACACCCTGTCAGGATACCTGTGTGTAAGTCCCTGTACCGGAGAATCAACATCTTCATGAAGCGGATCATCAAGGTCACTTGGGTCATCATGAAGTTCACTTATTGATGGAACAGCCTGCATTCTTACGGGGCAGTCCGTATCGGTTTTATCCATTAGGGCAGCATAGTAAGGTGTGATCGCCATCCTAAACTTTGTCAGACTCTTTTTAAGCTCTGTCCTTTCTTCATCTGTTATTTTGACAACCTTTTCAAGATCTTCAACACTCCTTATTGCGTTCCTGAGATGCCACTCCCAGTCATTCCATTCTTCATCCCCTATATCTTTAAACAGAGGAATTGTCTTGTATTCTACAGCAGTATAATTTTTTCCCATTAAAAGTCTCCGGTCTAACTACGCGTACATTTTCTCGTAAAGTTCTCTTATCTTTTTGCTTTGTCTGACAATATCAATGGTTATATGATCATGGTCTTTTGAGTAACCGTTACCAATTATCATATTTACATCTTTACCAATACCCTCAGCACCTAAAGCAGCTTTTGTAAAAGAAGTTGCCATACTGAAAAAGTAAACTATTCCCTGCTCTTTGCACATGAGGATGCTTGCCATTTCAGTATTGGGAATATTAACATTATTTATAACGACATCGCAAAGTTTTCCTTCAGTAATTTCACTTATTTTTTCGTAGCACTCAACAGAATCTGTTGCATCGGCCTGAACAAGGTCATCATAGTACCCAAGATCTTTAAGAGCATCGAGTTTATCTTTTTTTCTCCCTATTCCTATGACACGGCCTGTAACACCCGCTCTCTTTTTTGCTTCATAAGCACAAAGCACCCCGGATTTTCCGTAAGCCCCTACAATTACAACTGTATCTCCCGGCTTTACAAGTTTTGCTGTCTGAGCAGGGGCACCTGCAACATCCAGAACAGCAAGGGCAAGTTTTTCAGGAATATCATCCGGAAGAACAGAGAAAATAGCACTTTCAAAAAGTATGGCCTGTCCTTTTATAACAACCTGATCAACATCTTTTCTTACCTCAATGATCTCGTCAATTCTAAGAGGAGTCAGAGAAAGAGAAACCAAACTTGCAATTTTATCCCCTTCTTTAACTTTCTTTTTCTCTTTGAGAGCATCTCCTACTTTATCCACAGTTCCTATGAACATTCCACCTGAGCCTGTTACCGGATTTTTAAGTTTTCCGCATTCTCTGACAATACCAAGAATTATTTCTTTTATCTTTTCGATATCCCCGCCTGCCTGCTCTTTTATCTGAGTAAAGCTTGCAGAATCAACATTGAGAACTTCAACATTGACCCTCATTTCGTTATCATATATTTCTTCCATGTTGTTGTTCAGCACCTTTGCCGGCTGAGGTAAAATACCTTTAGGTTCAATAACTCTGTGCACTCCGAATGGACTACCTTTTCCTTTCATCTTAACCTCCGTTTTTTTCAGTTTACAGTTTTTTTACTTTCAATAACTCTCTTACATCTTGAGGAGTTGCAATTTCATAGCCACCTTCTATAGAAATTCTTGCAGCCCTTTCAACAAGCTGGGCATTACTCTTTGCAAGAATCCCCTTTGAATAATATACATTGTCTTCAAAACCAACTCTTATAAAACCATTTAAAGAAAGAGCTCCGTAATGAGAAAGAAGAGAAGCTCTTCCTCCAATACCCATTACTGTCCAGTAGCTTCCTTTTGGAATTCTTCTGACAAAAAAATCAAGTGTTTCAACATCGTACCTTACGCCACCCGGAACATTCATAACAAAACCATAATGAAATGGCGGGTCTACAAGCTCCTCTTTTATAAGCATGTTTGCAGCATATATATGAGAAAGATCAAAACATTCAAGAGTTGGACGGACACCATAGTCTTTAATCTTCTGTGCATAAAGCCGCATAGATGGCAAGGTGTTTACAATGAAGTCATCTCCAAAATTGACAGTGCCGCAATCGAGAGATGCCATTTCAGGTTTCAATTCAAGGACCTGCATTCTTTCTTCATCGCTCATTCCTACTCCGCCACCTGTGGTAACCTCAATTACAATATCACATTTTTCACGGATAAGTTTCATTGTTTCTTTGAAAATACCGACATCCATTGTCGCATTTCCCTCTTTGTCCCGCACATGGAGGTGAACTATGGAAGCTCCTGCTTTATAGGCATCGTAAGTAGCCTCTGCAAGCTCAACCGGTGTAAGCGGAAGATTGGGATTATGCTCTCTTGTTGTTTCTGCTCCGCATATTGCACAAGTAATGATCATTTTGTTCATAGCTTAACCTCTTCCTATTATTACTTTTGTTGGATCAACTTTTTCTCTTAAAACCTCAAGTTCATGGTCTGAAGGTTCCGTTGTCATCTCATAACCGTCCGGAACAAGTATCTCAAAGCTTGAGTTTGCTTTGACATCTTCGATAGTTTTTCCGGGATGGAGAGAAATAAGCATCATCTCTTTTGTTTCAGGATGATATCCATAGACACCTATGTCCGTTATCACACGGTACGGGCCAGTATCTTTCGGAAGACCTGCATCTTCTCTACTTGTACCACCCTGAAGATACCCCGGAGTTGTCAGAAAATCAGGTTTTTCAACAAATCTTTTATCACTTTGAGGAGTTACAACCATTGTTCTCCAACAGAGGCTGGCAAGATCATTTGCCCCTCCACTGCCGGGAAATCGTGTTTTAGGCTTTTTATAGTCATCACCTATTATGGTGGAGTTTAAATTTCCATACTTATCTATCTGTGCTCCACCGAGGAAACAGTAGTCAACCATTCCTGCCTGACAAAACTCCATTATTTCAGCCATTGTGGTTGCTTTCAGGCCTTTATGCGTTGTGCGGGAATCACCCACAGAAATAGGCATCGTAGGAAGAAGCGGAGCAACACCCCCCGCTTCAAAAAGTATCGTAAGACCGGGGGCATGTGTCATCTGTGCAAGCATTGCTGTTGCCACAGGAACACCTGTTCCGACAAGAACGACAGCACCGTCTTCGAGAGTTCTTGCCGCAATTGTTATCATAAGTTCCATATTGTTATAACGGGTCATTTTCCCCTCCTATTTTAAAAGATGCTCCTGCTGAATAAGTCTGTTCATTTTTTTCCATTCCACCATTCTTTTCAAGATATTCAGAAAAGTTTTTGCAGGAATAGATGTTCTTTTCCAGAAACTCTTTAAAAAGTTGTTCATCTTTTTCCACTTTGAGCCATTCACTTAAATGTTCTTCATCGGAAAAATAAACACCGGGCATATTTCCCGGATAACTGCCGAAAGGCACTTCAATTACAGCATCAACAGTCCAGTAGGGAATGACCGTTCTGTTAGGCTCCCTCCTTATTTCATAGGTGTCAACCAGTTTTTCAGTTGTCACAATGACCCTTTTTGATGCTTTCGCAATATCATCATCGGCAACCACTATTCCGTCTATTTGACAATTTCCGTATATATCGGCACGGTGAACATGAAGTATTGCAACATCCGGATAAAGAGCAGGAACAGCGGCTAATTTTTTTCCCGTAAAGGGACAAAACATCTCTTTTGCTCCGGAGTAGTTAAAAGTATCTGTTCCAAGCATTGAGCGGATGGGAATAAAAGGAATTCCCATTGCCGCCGCTTTAAAACGCCATGACAAAGCTCCATTTGACCACTCTGTAACATTTATTTTTCCCGACTGGAAAACTCTTCTTGCATTACTTGACAAACCTCTTGCTTCAAGACCGACAATATATGCCGCATCACATCGGTCAAAACACTCACCCGCACTCAGCAACTGGCAGTCATGCGTAGAAACATGTCCTGAAAACCCAAGATTTTTTTTACCCCTACGGATAACTTCATGAATGACTGCGACTGGAATTCTTACGCCACCGAAACCACCGATCGCAACATAGTCTCCATCACTTACAAATTTTTCAACCGCTTCTTTGACGGTTGTTAATTTCGATACTTTTTTTTTGTTCTTTTCGCGGACAAAAGCTCTCATTTTGTCAGGATCGACATTAGTGAAAAGCTTGCCTGTTCCGTTTTTTAAGTTTTCGCTCATATCGCTCCTCACCATTAATCAGAATAATTTTCTTTTAGATAAACAAGGGCCTCTTCTATCGCTTTCGCAGTATAATCAAGGTCTTCCTGTGTATGACGGTAGCATATATATCCATGGTGATAGGGTTGCAGAAAAACGCCTCTCCTTATTAACTGTGCATAAAAGTCTGTCCTTTTATCTTTATATGATTTGGACTCATTCTTTTTAAAAGTTATAAAATTCATAGGCGCAATACCTGACTGCTCAGCCCCTACACCATATTTTTCAAGCAGTTTGTCAACTCTGTCCATAAAGTATTTACCTCTTTCCCATATCTTTTCAAGAACACTGTCTCTTTCAAGTATTTCAATTGTTTTAAGAGCTGCAATATAGCTTAAGCTGTTTGGAAAAAAAGTTGATGATATGAAAACTTCGCTTTCAACCATTTTCATAATATCTTTTTTGCCAGTTACAGCACCAATGGAATATCCATTTGCCATAGCTTTGCCAAACACGGCAAGATCAGGAGTAACTCCATAATATTCCTGAGCTCCACCGATAGACATTCTGAATCCTGTTCTTATTTCATCATATATCAGAACTGCACCATATTTTACAGCAAGATCTTTTACTTTTTGTAAAAAACCCTCTTTGGGCTCTTCCATTTTTGCAGCAAGAGGATGTCCGAAAGGTGTCATTATTATTGCAGCAGTATCATCTCCATGAATTTTCAGTAACTCTTCAAGCTCCTCAGCATCATTATATCTAAATTCATGAATGTCTTCATACAGTTTTTCCGGAATGCCGCCTTTTACTTCAACACACCAGTCATGCCAACCATGATATCCGCATCTCATTATTTTAAGTTTTCCTGTATAAGCTCTTGCTATTCTTATTGAAGTTGTGGTTGCATCAGAGCCTGTCTTTACAAAAACGCTCATTTCGGCACATGGGATTATTTCATTAAGTTTTTCGGCAAGCATATTTTGATGGACCTGTGTCAGAGAAAAGCAGAAACCTTTATCGCGAATCTGCTTAATTACAGCTTCATCTATCTCTTCTTCTCTATATCCGAGAATTATGGGACCATAAGCACAAAGATAGTCAATGTATTCATTTCCGTCTATATCTTTAACTTTTCCACCTTTTCCACTTTCAAAAAATATCGGATACTCCCCTTCGACAAAATTATAAGGTCTTCTTATTCCGAGAACTCCTCCAGGCACAAGACCTTTTGCTCTTTCAAATTCCTCAAATGTTCTCTTTAAGTTAAGCTTTTCTTTCATCACTTTCTCCGATTTGTCAAAAGTTCAGGGATTGTCCTTGCTTATATAGAAAAATTCCCCTTCTATAAAGGACATCCTCGCACAACAGTCATTGTCTTCACAGACCTTTTAATTGTCAACTTTTTGCAGGAGAATAGTTGTAAAAAGAATCCGTTCAAAGTTGTTGAACTTTCAAAACATTTACTGATATTTTTTTGTCACATAAAACTGTTGAGCTATTCCAAGCAAAGTATTTACAAACCAGTAAAGCGTCATTCCGGAAGGAAGAACCAGGGATATCCATGTAAAAACAACAGGCATTGTGTACATCATGATCTTTGCCTGCGTATTATCGGTTTGCTGAGGGTTTAATTTTGTTTGCAGAAACATCATTGCTCCCAAAGATACCGGAATTATGTAATACGGATCTTTTTCTGAAAGATCCGTAAGCCAAAACGGAAGAAAAGGAGCGTTGTAAAGTTCAACTGCATTCTGAATCATGTAGTAAAGTGCAATGTAAACAGGCATTTGGATAAACATTGGCAGGCATCCTCCTAAAGGATTGACACCCTCTTTTTGATAAAGAAGCATTGTCTCTTTATTAAGCGTCTCTTTATCATTCTTATATTTTTCCTGAAGCTGTTTTATTTTAGGTTGAAGTTTTTTCATTTTGCTCATCGACTTATAGCTGGCATTTGAAAGAGGGAAAAGGAGAAGTTTTACCACTATCGTAAGAATTATGATGGCTATACCATAGTTTCCGACAAACTTATAAAAAAAGTTCAAAGCGTAAAGGAGTGGCTCAGAAAGGAAACTTGTCCACCCGAAAGAAATGGTTTTTTCAAATCCCAAACCTTCCTTTACAAGCAGATCTCTTTCTTTCGTACCATAAAATATAGAAAAAACTGCTTCAACACTTTCTTTTGGCTGTACTGTTTTTCTTTCTCTTAAAACCTTAAATTCAGAAATATTGCTCCCTGCATCAATAGAGGCTTCAACTTCCATTTCCCTTTCTCTGTCAAAAACAGCAAAAAGAAAGTAACCGTAATTGATCCCGGCCCAGCTTACTTTGTTGTTTTCTGTTAAAAAACTGTCTATATCTTTCTGATCACCGCATGATTCGTAAGAACCGTCTTTCCTCCCCATTACAACATCAAATTTTCTCCGGTGAGCAGAAAGTATTTCCTGATTTTCTCTCTGTGATCTGAAACTTAAAGAGGGGTTCCATGGAATGGCATAAGAAGTTTCGTTGGTGACAGTTTTAGATACTTCCAAACGATAATTGTCAAGCAACCTGATCTTTTTTCTTTCAATAACGCCGTTATTTTCATATCTGAATACAACAACATCTTTTTCTGCTTTTTCCAGTTCATAAGAAGGTTCTTTCCCAAAAACAGAACTCATCCGGGGGAAATAAGCTCCCGATGCAAGACCTGCATTCAAGTCTACTTCTTTTGAGGCATATTTTTCTGCAACAATTTTTGAACTTGTTATTTTTCCTGAAACTGTACTATATGTCAGCTTTAAATATCCGTTCGTTATTGAACCTTTTTTTTCAGGATGGACAACAGATGCTTTTAATTCACCATCTGCAACTGTTTCAGCTTTTTCCACCTGATGGACAACTTCCGGCATCTCTTCTTGCGGTCTTTGATCTGCTGCCCGATCTATAGTCTGCTCTGGCTGTTCATCTACAGGTTCCGGTTTCGGAGCAAAAAATTCGGTCCAAACAAACATTACAACTACAGAAAGGATTATAGCTATAATAAAGTTTTTATTTTCCATCTAAAACTCCATCTTTCTTTTTTCAACAGGATCATATCCGCAACTTTTATTCCACGGATTACACCGCAGAATTCTCCATCCACCTTTTAAAATACCTTTTACTATTCCCTTTTTTTCTATTGATTCGATCATATAGCTGGAGCAAGTCGGATAAAACCGGCAGTTATTACCTAACATTGGAGAAAGGCATCTTTTGTAGCTCTCAATTACTATAATGAGCAGTTTTTTCATTGCACTTTCCAACAAAATATACAAAATCTCTCTTTATATCCTGATAGCTTAAATCGCTGCATCTTGGTATCACTATCAGCTCCAAAGGAACAACAAAAGCATGCTTCTCTGTTCTGAAAACTTCTCTGACCCATCTTTTAACTCTGCTCCTTACAACAGAGTTTCCTACTTTTTTAGTCACAATAACTCCAAGTCTGGAACGCTTTGACCGCCTGTAGTTAAAAACCAGCCGCTTAGTTTTAAAAACCTTTCCGCAAACTTTCAAGTCGGAATATTCACGGCTTTTTCTAATACGGTCATATTTTGAAAAAGTGAAGTTCAAAGAGCTTTTCTGGCTATTTTTTATAAATTGTAACCGTAAGGATCTTTCTTCCCTTTTTTCTACGGGACTTTATAACCTTCCGTCCATCAGCGGTTCTCATTCTTTTCCTGAAACCGTGAGTTCTTTTCCTTGAAACCTTACTGGGATTAAAAGTACTTTTCATAACTAACTCCCCTATATATATCTTAACAAATAAAACCTCAAAAAACTTGAAGGAATATACTCACGAAACCAACATTGTCAAATTCTTATCGTATAAAACTTTTAAAAACTGTTGAATTTGATACTATATTTTTCAATGGTTTTTTGTGTATAAAAATGGATGGTGCGAAGTTGACCGAATTTCTGGAATATCAGATCAAAGAAAAGCTTTTTTCAGCTTATCAGTTTTATACAAGTAAAAACGGAGTAAAAACCAATTCGGGTTTCGGTGGAACAATAAGCTTTAAAAACAGACATGTTATTGACTGTGCTACCGTGTTTGATATTGCCTCAATTACGAAAGTAGTGCTTGCAGTTCCCGTTTTATATCATCTCATCTACAATAAAAAGTTGTCCCCTGATTGCAAAGTATGTAAGTTTTTTAATGATATCTCTGATGATGTTACGGTTTTTGAGCTTATTGATCACTCTTCAGGTTTTCCCGCCTGGACTCCCTTTTATGATGAAATCAATGGAACTTTAAGCATAGAAAATAAAAAAGCTGAAGCTGTCAGGATAATTTCCAAAGTAAAGAGAGAAAAAAGGAAGAGGATCTATAGTGATATTAACTATATTCTGCTTGGATTTATTCTTGAAAAAATTCATGGAAAGTCGCTTGATGCCATATTTTCAGAATTTCTAATAGAAAACGGAATTAAAACAGAAATTTGTTTTAACCCGAAAAACGCAGTTCCTCTGACATCTTACTCCACTTTAAGAAAAAACTATCCTGATAAAACTGTTGAAGATGAAAACTCATTTTTTCTGGGAGGAAAGACAGCTCATGCCGGACTTTTTGCAAGTGCTAAAGAAACTGTTAATTATTTTGAGCAACTATTAGCAAAAGAATGGTTTAGAAAAGTATCACTCAATTTGAATTTTGCAGGGTTTGACAAACCTGAAGGGAACAACTCAAATTACGGGACAAATCCTGACCCTGAAAACCAAATAGGACACCTCGGATTTACAGGAACTGCAATCCTTATAGATTTAAAAAAAGAAAAAATCGCTGCACTCTTCACAAATGCCACGCATCCATCAGCTGAAAAAGTTGATAGAAAAGAAAGAATTAAAAAAGTGAGACAGCATTTTTTCGACCTGTTGACTTAATTTCAATAAAGAATAAAATAGTTTTTGTCAACACATGTTGGAGGGAGACATGAAAAGTTTTATGGTTTTTATTTTTACTGCCTTGATGATCGGTAGTTTTGTTTCGTGTGAAAACACAACCCGTTCTATTGCTGACTACACTAAAGACAGGGGGAATACTGGAGATACCGGAGATACCGGAGATACCGGAGATACCGGAGATACAGGAGATACAGGAGATACAGGAGATACTGGAGATACTGGAAACACGGGAGATACTGGAAACACGGGAGATACTGGAAACACGGGAGATACTGGAGATACTGGAGATACTGGAAACACGGGAAACACGGGAGATACTGGAAATACTGGAAACACGGGAAACACGGGAGATACTGGAAATACTGGAAATACTGGAAATACCGGGAACACGGGGAACACTGGAGATACAGGTAACTCAGGGGATCCCTGCAGCGACCACACCTGTCAGGAAAATGCTCACTGTGTTGTAGAAAATGGAGAAGCTGTTTGTAAATGCAATGACGGCTACCATATGAATTCAGGCGTTTGTGTCAGTGACTCAACTATAACTATTACCGGTGCTTTCGATCTTGATTTTGAAGGTGTTATTAATGCTGCTTCAAACACAAATAAAACCGGCGGTAACGGAGAGGTGGACTTTGATCATTTTGGTGTTGAATATACTTACTCTGAACAGAATTTGACTGTTGCCAGTTTTCCTGTAGCTACAGAAGAAGACCATGGAGTTTACTCTGTTGTATGGGTAGAGCCTATCTCGGGTCTGGTCAGCAGAATTAAGTTTTTTGGATTTTATATCAGTAAAAGCTTATGCGAGTCCGGAAGTGTCGGCACAGGTGACTCCTATGCACTTTTTGGAGACCTTGCTCTTTCCGGAACCTCACTTCAGCTTGATTGTGTACGGGCTGTAGGACATTCAGATTTTGTCTCATGCAATAAAATCAACAACGATCTTGAAGTAGAAGCAAACGGAACCCTTTTTGACCCTTCTATTCTTGGAGATCAACTGGAGTACCCTATTTGCGAAGATTGAAAACAGCTACTCTTTTAAATCCATTGTAATCATTAACTATCTTTTGCAGCACCAAGCTGTTTGAAGTTATTTTGTCTGCACCTTCATATCCCAGTTCAACTATCAAAACACCTTCAGGATTAAGAAAATCCGGAGCCTGTTTTATGATTTTTTCTGTTATCTCAACTCCAGACTCCCCTCCAAACAAAGCTATTTCCGGCTCATGTTTAAGCGGGCCATAAACATATTTACACATATCATTTCGTGAAAGATATGGCGGATTGACTGTAATTACATCAAACCGGCCTTTTATTCTATTAAAAAGATCGCTTTCAATAAATCTTATCTTTTCCTTATCCTGATAAAGATCAGAAGCATTTTTTCTGGCTACATCAAGTGCATCGGCTGAGATATCAGAAAGGGTAAGGTTGCAGTTCATAACTCTCAAAATACTTAACCCTACACAACCACTCCCGCAACAGAGATCAAGAACATCCGGACTTTTACGATAGTTTTTTAAGTGACATATAGCTTCCGTCACAACGAATTCACTTTCCGGACGGGGGACAAGAACCCTTTCATCTACAAAAAATGTGTCTTCAAAAAAGTCTTTTTTGTTGATTATATATGCAACAGGAACTCCTTCTTTCCGTTTCTCGATAAATCTGTAAAACTTTGCCACAGTTTCGGCATCAACAATATTATTTTTTGCGACAAGGAGATCAAATCTCAAGATACCAAGAGCTTCAGCAAGAAGAATTTCACTGTCAAGACCGGGAGTGTCACTTACTTTAAAAAGAGTCTCCCTCCCCAGGGATACAAGTTCCTTAACCCTCTGATTCATTTGCAAAGTCTTCTACGCTTTGACCAAGGATCAAAGCATTTTGATAATTTATCAAAGGATCTATGATCATATCAAGAGATCCTTCCATTATTTCTGAAAGTCTGTAAAGAGTTAGCTTTATCCTATGATCTGTCACCCGCCCCTGTGGAAAGTTATATGTTCTTATTTTTTCTGATCTGTCGCCGCTTCCGACAAGACTTTTTCTTTTAGAGCTGAGTTCTTTTTCCTGTTTTTCTCTTTCAAGCTGGAGAATTTTAGACTCAAGGACTTTCATTGCCCTTATCCTGTTTTGTATCTGACTTCTTTCATCCTGCATTGAAACTACGATCCCTGTAGGAAGATGAGTTATTCTTACTGCACTATCCGTTGTATTTACATGCTGCCCACCGGCACCGCTTGATTTGTAGACATCAATTTTCAAGTCTTTTTCATCAATTGTAACTTCATCAATATCTTCTGCTTCAGGTAAAACCACAACAGAAATTGCTGAAGTATGAATTCTCCCTTGGGACTCTGTAACAGGAACTCTTTGAACCCTGTGAACTCCTCCTTCGTACTTGAGTCTTCCATAAACATCTTCTCCTTTTACTGCAACAACGATCTCTTTTACTCCCCCTCCCTCCATTTCACTTACAGACATTACTTCCGTTTTCCATCCGGTATTTTCAGCATATCTTGAGTACATACGGAAAACTTCTTCTGCAAACAATGCCGCTTCATCTCCACCGGTTCCTGCTCTTATCTCAAGAATAGCATTTTTTTCATCCATCGGATCTTTGGGAATAAGTAAAACGCTGAGCTCTTCGTAAAGTTTAATATGTTTTTCTTCAAGAACCGGCAGCTCCTCTTTTATCATTTCTATTAAATCACTCTCTTTTTCAACAGTAAGCATTTCTTTCTGGCTTACAATCTCATTTTCCACCTTGGTCCATTCTTCATATTTTTCAATGACTTTTTTAAGATATTTGTACTCCTTCATCAGCTTTGCATATTTTTTTATATCAGAAACAATAGAGGGGTCTGACATTTCTTTTTCCATTTTATGGAAACTGGATTTTATGTCCTGTAGTTTTTTACGGATATCAAGCATTTTCAACATCTCCCTTAATATTATACATAAAAAAACCCCCATCCAAATTCAAAAAGAATTAGATGGGGGTAGTGAAAAGGGTGCTATTTGTTACCTGCGTAACTTTCCTTTTTAAATTTTGCCTTGAATTTTTCAATTCTTCCGGCAGTATCTACGATTTTTTGCTTCCCTGTGTAGAAGGGATGACATTCTGAACATATTTCTATGCTGTATCCATCTTTTTTGGTTGAACGGGTTACGATTTCCGCACCACAGGAACACTTTACTGTCACAACTTCGACTTTGGGATGTATTTTGCTTTTCATATCACATCTCCTGAAAAACACAGAACAAAATAAATCGTGATGATGGTAGTCAGCAACACACAAAAATCAAGATTTATTTGCAAAACACCTCTAACACGCTGAATAAACTAATCTTTCATATAGTCATAATACTCGCTGCCAAGATGAGTGATAAGATCTTCTCCCATCATGTGTCTGAGAGTATTTTTCATTTTTGTCTGTTGAATAAAGATATCATGTTCCGGGTAAAGACCTTCTGCAACCATTGGTGATTTGAAGTAAAAGCTGAGCCATTCCTGAATACCCCAGAATCCGGCACGGCTTGCAAGATCTGCAAAAAGCACTGTGTCAAGAACGATTGGAGCCGCCAGTATAGAATCGCGACAAAGAAAGTTTACTTTTATCTGCATCGGCATATCAAGCCAGCCGGTAATATCTATGTTGTCCCATGCTTCTTTAGCATCACCTCTTGGTGGATAATAATTTATTCTTACTTTGTGATAATATTTACCATAAAGATCAGGATAGTTGTCGGGTTCCAAGATAGTATCAAGAACTGATAGTTTTGAAACCTCTTTGCTTTTAAAGTTATCAGGATTGTCAAGAACTTCGCCGTCTCTATTGCCCAGTATATTTGTAGAAAACCATCCTGCAAGACCCAGCATTCTTGTTTTAAGTCCGGGAGCAAGAATGGTTTTCATTAGAGTTTGTCCTGTTTTCCAGTCTTTTCCTGCAATTGGAACTTTGTTTTTTTCAGCAAGTTCTTGAATGGCTTTAACATCAACTGTATAATTGGGAGCACCGTTAATGTAAGGAATGCCCATTTTCAAAGCGGCATAGGCATATATCTGGCTCGGAGCAACTTCCGGATGATTGTCTACAAGAGCTTTTTCAAAAGCATCAAGTGTCTCATGGATATCACAAGGCTTATGATATGCTTCCGTTGATGCGTTCCAAACCATAACAGCTCTGTTACAATCTTTTTCAGCCATGCATTTTTTCATATCTTCCATAAGCTGGTGTGCAAAGTCCATATGGTTTTTGCCTCTCTTAATATTCGGCCCTTCAATATTTTTCACCCAGTCATGGTAAAAAACCGCAGGTATCGGCTTTATGGACTCCATTTCATTTTTAATTGAGTGAAGATGTTGGGGTAGAACTACATCTGCTTTCTTTGCCGCTTCGTACATATTGTCTTCAAAAATGTCCCATCCGGCAAATTCAAGCTGGTCCATCGATGCAAGAGGAACAAAATCTTTTATCATAGGAGAACGATTTTCTGTTCTTTTTCCAAGCCTGATATGCTGCATCTGTGTTACAGATCCTACTGGTTTATAAAGACCTTTCTTCATGTTGAAAACACCGGCAAGAAAAGTAGTGGTTATAGACCCCATTCCGGGAATAAACACCATCAGTTTACCATCAGCCGGTTTAATTTTGTACTCCATAAAATCCTCCAAAAATAGAACACCTGAAAATCCAGCAAAACAAACTGCGGATTGCAAAAACTGTGCCGAAAAAACCCTAATAATTATTCAGTAAAAAATCAACCTTTGTAAATTTTTTTTACCTTTAAGATGAATCTTAAAGATACAATTGCTAAAAAAAAGGATTTTTGTAAAATTGCTTCGACACCTTAGGGGGGGCAAAGTGAAAAAACAATCTTATATTCCGGCAACCATAATGATAACTGTTATAACATTGTCCGCCTTGCTGATGAATATCACAAAGTTTTTTTTAAGACTTTATATTTTTCCTGTAATGCTAATAGTGTTCCCCCTTGTTTTTGACCGAAGCTTTTCATATAGTACAGATATTATTAAGCCGGGAAAGCGGGGTTTGAAGCTTTTTCTGTCAATATCTGTTCTTGTTCTTGTTTTCTACCCTTTTCTTTTTTTTCTTTATTGGCAAGGTTTTATAGGCAGAACTATCGTTCAGCCCGGATATAGAGAAGTATCAGAGGCTCTATACACAGGAATGATCGCTTTTCTTGTTGCCGCTGTTCCTGAAGAATTCTTTTTCAGAGGCTATCTTCAGGAACATGTCTTAAAAAAGTTCAACAAAAAAATACTTAAAATAATAACTTTAAAAAATCTTATGACTTCTGCTCTTTTCGGAGCTCTTCACGCAGTGGCACTTCTTAATATAGCGGGAGCCGCCACTTTTTTTCCGTCACTTCTTTTTGGACTATTTACAGAAAAAAGCGGTGGAAGAATATTCTACAGCATTGCTTTTCATACTTTATCTAATGTTCTGGCTTTTATTTTATGGACTTTTATCAGGTAGAACTTTTCTGTCCGATAATCTGTCAAGAATTAAAATAACAACAACCCCCGTAACTATCAACCCTATGCAAAACAAAGTGTTCCCGTCTGAAAAATCAGGCAAAACATTGGACTGAGAAACGATATGTTCTTTTCCTCTGATGATCTGGATCTCGGCCTCTCCCTTCCAAGGCCATATCCTTCTCATTGACCCCGCCATAAGGCCTGTAAGAAAAGCAAGTGTCAAATCGTGCCACTTCAAAAGCAAGTAGTTAAGAAATCTTGCAAATCCAGCTAAACCTACAGCACAACCTGCACAAAAAACAAAGATTATGATAATATTTAAAATGGCTGTTTCTTCATTTACAGAAAAAGGGGACTTTAAAGTTCCTGTAATAAACTGATATTTGCCAAGTATCAGCAGAATAAAAGCACCACTCAATCCGGGAAGTATCATTGCTGAAATAGCAATAACACCGCTAAAAAAAATAAACCATAGTTCATTTGGGGTTGTAACAGGGATAAGACCGACTATCAAATAGGCAAAAAAAGTTCCGGTAACAATAGCGATACCTTGAGGAGTTTTCCAGCTAACTTTTCTGCCCACAACAAAAATAGATGCTGCAATAAGTCCGAAAAATAAACTGAAAGTGGGCTCGGGGTGAGTTTTCAAAAGAAAATTCATTAATCTTGCCAAAGTCAGAATGGCAAAAGCGATCCCTGAAAAAAGGACCATCACAAACCTTAAATGAGCAATTTCTACAGCTCCGGAAATGTCAAGCTTAAATACTTTTTTTAAAGCGTTGACATTAAAAGATTTGATTGCTGCAAGAACTTTTTCATATATTCCGGTTATCAGAGCTATAGTTCCTCCGGAAACTCCCGGAATTATATCTGCACTGCCCATAACAAAACCTTTTAAAAAAAGGATCACCGTTTCTGACAGCGTATCCGGTCCGGGAGATTTAAAAAAAGCTTTTTTTATGTGTGTTATTTTTTTCATTTATCAATCCTGAAGTTATTAATTACCGGCATAAATACGGAGAGCCTCTTTATCTCCGAAAGAAAGTTTCAAGGGGGAAATGCTTATATATCCTTCTCTTACAGCATTACAGTCACTACCCGGGATATTGGCGAACTGATGCTGATCTCCCCCTATCCAAAAATATTCTCTGCCTCTGGGATCTGTTCTTTTAACAACATTTCCTCCATAATTCCTTTGTCCCGGGAAGGTCCACTTAATCCCTGATTTTATGTTGTCAAGCGAAGTGTCCGGAATATTAATGTTAAAAAGATGGGGGGTGTTATAAAAAGTTTCTTTGCCCACTTTTTGTTCAATCTCGGGAATTATTTGTGAAAAAAGAAGTTCCGCTGCTTTTTGGAACAAAGTTTCCGAAAAACTGGATGGATCGGATATAAATAAAGAGACCGCTAAAGATGTAATGTTGTTCCACCAAGCTTCTATAGCTGCAGCAACGGTGCCGGAATAGGCAATATCGTTTCCCAGATTGGCTCCTTTGTTGATTCCCGATATTACCAAATCCGGTTTTTCTTTTGACAAATTGTTAAGTCCCACAAATACTGAGTCTACCGGAGTTCCATCTACTGAGTATTTAAAATCACTGAACTTTTTTATCCTAAGAGGCCTTTCAAGAGTTATTGAGTGACTTGAACCGCTTTTTTCATGAAGAGGGGCCGCTATAAAACAAGAATTTTTGTCAAAATCTAAAGCTGACTCCAAAGCTGTCAGTCCAGCAGCATAAATCCCGTCATCGTTCGTTAAAAGTATTTTCTTTTTCATTATCAGCTACATAATAAAATAAAGTGGTCGGGATGACTGGATTTGAACCAGCGACCACTTGAACCCCATTCAAGTACGCTACCCAGGCTGCGCTACATCCCGACCAAGCAATTCAAAACCGCATTGAAACGGTTTGAAAAGTTATTTCTTGTTGTTCAGTCTCTCTTTAAGGACTTGGCTGTGGTGAAATGTTGCAACCTTGCGTTTGCTAATTGTAAGCGGCTGATTTGTCTGAGGGTTGCGGCCCTTTCTTTCTTTTTTCTGTTTGATGACAAATTTACCGAAACCGCTGATCTGAATCTCACCATCTTTGACGAGACCGGCTTTAAGTTCTTCAAAAAACATGTCAACTAATTCAGCTGCACGTCTTTTGTCAACCTTCATGTGTTCATAAACAAGTTCTGCGAGTTCAACTTTTGTTACGCTCATTTTAATCTCCTAAATTATTCAGTTAGCAACCCTTGCCTCTTCGATTACCTTATCAAAAGCCTTGGGATCTTCTACTGCAAGATGTGCAAGCACTTTTCTATCAATATTTATGCCTGCTTTGTTCAGCATGTCAATAAAAGTTGAATAATTTAATCCCCTTTCTCTGACTGCGGCATTTATTCTGGTAATCCAGAGTTTTCTAAAATCTCTTTTTTTAAGCTTTCTGTGGGCATATGAAAAAGCCCATCCTCTTTCAACCGTCTCCTTGGCAACTCTGAAAGTTCTTGACCTTGACATATAGTTGCCTTTGGCGGCTTTCAATATTTTTTTTCTTCTTCTTTTTGCTTTAAATCCTCTTTTTATTCTCATTTTTCACTCCCTGTTTACAAATATGGAAGAAGTTTTTTCATTTGAGCGACATCCTGTCTTTCAACAATCACACCTTTCCTCAGATTTCTTTTTCTCTTACGGCTCTTTTTTGTAAGGATGTGACTTTTAAAAGCATGCCATCTTTTTAGCTTTCCACTGCCTGTCTTTTTTATTCTTTTAGCAGCGGCTCGGTTAGTTTTCATTTTGGGCATAATGCTCTCTCCTTCAGTTCTTTGGTGACACCATCATAGTCATTCTTTTGTTTTTGACCACACTGTCAAGTTCAATATTGACAGCATCTTCTCCTCCTAGTTCAGCAACGATAAGGTTTAAGTTTTCAAGGGCTTTTTCGGCAAACATAATCTCTCTTCCACGAAAAAAAACTGTGAATTTGACCTTGTTTCCGTCTTCAATAAATTTTTTGGCATGACGGATCTTTGTCATCAGATCATGTGTGTCTGTGTTAGGCCTTATCTTCAGTTCCTTGACTTCAACAACAGCTTGGTTTTGCTTGGCTTTTTTGGCTTTTTTCTTCATCTTATAAAGATGTTTCCCAAAATCCATGATCTTGCAAACTATTGGATCTGTGTTCGGGGAAACACATACAAGGTCCAGCCCGAAGTCTCTGGCCCTGTCCAAAGCATCTTTTTTTGCAAGAACACCAAGCACTTCCCCATCCGGAGAAATAACACGCATTGTCTTTGCATTAATTGTTTCATTAACAAGACCTTCGCCTTGTGAAGTTGCCGATGGTTGATTTTTACTGTTTTTTAATGCCATTAAAAATACACTCCCCTGAAATTCTCCTTATCAATTTTTTCTATAAACGCCTCTGTATCAAAAGCACTCTGCTCCCCCCCTCTTTTTCTTACATTTACTTTTTCAAGAGACACTTCCGCATCTCCGACAACTAAAATGTAGGGAACTTTGAGTACCGACCATTCTCTTATTTTATATCCTATCTTTTCATTTCTATCATCAACCTTAACTCTTAATCCTTTTTTGAAAAGTTTTTCTTTAAGTTTTTCTGCAGTTTCGAAATGTCTGTCTGCAACTGTCAGTACAGCAACTTGAACAGGAGCAAGCCAGAAAGGAAAAGCCCCTTTGAAGTGTTCTGTTAAAACCCCGAAGAATCTTTCTATTGAACCGAGAAGTGCCCTGTGTACCATTATCGGTCTGTGTTCTTTCCCATCATCTCCTATGTAGGAAAGATCAAAACGATCTGCAAGGTTAAAATCAACTTGTATGGTTGAAAGCTGCCACTCTCTCCCTATGGAATCAGTGACCAGAATATCAATTTTAGGACCATAAAAAGCTCCTTCCCCTTCATTTAATTCCCAGGAAAGATTTGAGTTTTCAAGAGTTGTCTTCAAAGCGATCTCTGCTTTATCCCATGACCCGATATCTCCCACAAAACCTTCTTCCGGGCGGGTACTCAAATACAGTTTGTAGTTGGCAAACTCAAATCTTCTAAGCATATGTAAAGAAAAATCCAGCACCTTTACTATTTCCTGTTCAAGCTGATCCATTCTGCAAAACAGGTGAGCATCGTCCTGCGTAAAACCTCTTACTCTTTTTAACCCATTCAATGTTCCCGACTTTTCATAACGGTAAACCGTTCCAAGCTCCGCCCATCTGAAAGGGAACTCTCTGTAAGACCACTTTTTTCTTTTATACAGAGCAATGTGGAAAGGACAATTCATGGGTTTAACAAAATAGTTTTCTCCATCAATATCCATCGGGCTGTACATGCTGTCTTTATAGAAACTGAGATGTCCGCTGCTCTCCCATAAAGAGCTGCGGCCAATGTGAGGTGTGTATATCAACTCATAACCGTTTCTATAATGTTCTTTTTTCCAGAAAGATTCTATAACTGTTCTGACAACACTTCCATTAGGGGTCCAAAGGGCAAGTCCGGCACCCACATCTTCAGAAAAATCAAAAAGATCCAGCTCTTTCCCCAATTTTCTGTGATCTCTTTCTTTTGCCTCCTCAACCATTTTTACATAGTTGTCAAGGTCTGTTTTTGAATTGAAAGCTGTTGCATACAATCTTTGAAGCATTTTATTTTTTTCGTCACCTTTCCAATATGCTCCAGCCACAGAAAGGAGTTTGAAAACTTTTATGAAGCTTGTATCAGGAACATGGGGCCCTCGGCAAAGATCGACAAAGTTGCCGTGAAAGTAAAGAGATACTGTTGAATCACCTATTTCTTCTATCAATTCAACTTTATATGATTCTCCCATATCGGAAAACAACTTGACAGCTTCTTCCCGGGACATAACCTTTCTAACAAACGGCTGTTTTGCTTTTATTATTTCATCCATCTTTTTTTCAATGGCTTCAAAATCTGATTCGGAAAAACGATGTGGAGAATCAAAATCATAGTAAAAGCCGGACTCAATTGAAGGTCCTATGGCAACTTTTGTGTCGGCAAACAACTGTGTTACCGCATCCGCCATTATATGGGCTGCAGAATGCCTTACAACATCAAGGCCTTCCCGGCTTTTAAGAGTTATTACTTTCATAGAGCCTGGCTGAACAGTTGATGTCACATCAACAAGGGAGTCGTTGATAGATACAGCAACAGCACTTTTTGCAAGACCATGCCCTATTTCTCTTTTAATAAAATCCAGCCAACTTTCTTTTGCTTCTGTATTTATACGCTTCCCGTCAGGAAGTGACACTTCAAACATACTCTCCCCTGCAGTTTATATCCGCATAATTTCAAATGGTAGGCCCGAGTGGGATTGAACCACTGACCCCTGCCACGTCAAGGCAGTGCTCTCCCGCTGAGCTACGAGCCCCCGATAGGAAAAAACGCTGATTTTTATAGCAATTACACTAATCAAAGTCAAACTTTTTTAGAAAAACAAAGTTAACCTGTTAATTCTATTTAAACTATAGTGTCCGGACATACAATTTTATTCATCGGAATACGAATGATAAACACTTAATTTAGCAATGATTTTGAATTTTAATATATAAGTCCGCAACTGCAACCCGTTTCATCATCATAGAAATATGGCGGATCATCTGTTGTCTCTTTCTCCTTGTCATCGGAGCCGGAATCATCAAATTCAGCTGTATCGTCAACAACTTCGTTGTCATCAGGCTGTTCAGCAACAGGTTCATCATCAGGGACCACTGTATTTTCGTCCGGATACTCATAAGCATCATCTTTATATTCCGTATCATCAGGCTCTTCTTGTTCTTCCGAACAATCTCCGTCAAGTCTGGTACATATAGTTGATTTACCATCAGTTGCCCAGCTCCACCACTCTTCGTAACGGACTCTGATCCTTTCAACCTTTTCCATCTGCTCAGGGAAAGGCGTTACTCCCGGCTTGTTAACTATGATGAAACCTACATTGAAGTGTTTTTGAGCATCATTGTGGTGCGGTTTTCTTTCCCCCATTGCTCTTACAATATCATCTATGGTTACAACATGTTTGTGCCAGTTGTCTCTTGTCCAGGGAGACTGGGTTTTTGCTCCTGGCATTCCTGCACTGCCTTGCCTGCAGTTTTCTATATCTGAATATCCGCAAAGAAAAAAGAGTTCTCCCATCTCTTCAGGAGGAATAAGACCCATTACATACATGTCAAGGGGACCGAATTTTCGAGGGGTATCATAGTAATAGGTAAAGGTTCCATCTTCGTTGTCAACAATGTCATGACCATACATTACAGAAGGACCTGACGCAAAATCACTGTTCCAATGCTGGTTGGGACCGGCACTTTCTTCAAGGCCTTCCCATCCTCTCAATCCCGTATGATCTTCGGCCATTCCCTCTTTTCTGAAATTCATGGCAGCATGCCAGAAGTGACCCATTTCATGGGCAAGAAGCTCTATACTTGTTAAACCTCTCAGCATAAAGGCAGGCATAACATCATCCGGAAATGGAGGATACTGGTCAATGTGGCACATTTTAGCCGCTCCCTGTAATCTGCCGGCACTACCCCAGTCTCCGGGAGGAGCATAAAGACTCCACCCCTCCCTGCCGATACCTTCTATCGGATGCTGTATAGGCATTCCCTGCTGCATATTCATTGCAGGATTAAAAGTGGTATAAAAAATAAGAAAATCGAATATGTCGGGATACATCTGATAAAAAATATTTGCAGCAGCTTTTTCGGTAACACCCATGATCAGCTTATTGTCAGCGTCAGTATGAACTACGGCAATATGCGGATATTCATTGGAAAAAAGCTGTAAAGACAATGTGACCATTAAAAAAACACTGAAAATTAACTTTTTCATTTTTTCCTCGAAGTTTAAAAATATAACAAATCCTCAACTCAAAAAAGATTATTACAGAATTTAAATTTTTTTGCAAGAAGGAAGATGGGCTTTGTTTATTCCCAATCTATTTTGATAAAGTCATCTGCGGTATAGACAACATTTATGTCGCCGTTTATTTGAATTGTAAGAGGCCTTTCAAGTCCTTTGATGGCAAGATCTCCATCATCAGGTTCTCCAGTTTCACTTACGTCAATTATTATATAGACATCAACGATCTGTCCACCGTCTCCTGTCCAAACAGAAAGAGGGTCTTCAAATTCAAAAGGTTTGGCAGTCACTTCTCCGTTGAATATCTCAGAGATCACTATTGCAAGTGGATCAGCTTCCTCAGGATCTTCAAAATGGTCAAAAACCCCGACAAGAAGTTCCTTTCCATTATAAAGATCAAGCCCGGAAACTGTTATTGTGATGTTTCCCTCTTTTGGCTCAAAGGGTTTCATGTCTTTTTCAAAATCAATTTCAACAACCGTATTTCCATTGACAGTTATATTTGAAGGATAATCATTTACAAGATCACTGCTGTTCATATCAGCCATATAACTGCCTGTAGTGTCGGTAAAAACATAGAGATCGTATTCCCCCCCCTTTGCGATCCAGTCAATATCAGTAAAATCCCAGTCTCCACCATGTTCTTTCAAGGTAATAGAAAATTCGCCGGTTTCGATCTCAACTATTTTTAAAGAAAAGTCTATCATTTCATCCCACAGGTCGAATTCTCCGTGATGGAAAGCAAACGCCCACAATGGATACCCTGTCGCTTGTTCAGCATTTTTGAAGTTTATTGTAACAGTACCGTCCTCCAGAGGCTCTCCTGTATCACCCGTATCACCTGTATTACCCGTATCTCCTGTGTTGCCTGTGTTGCCTGTGTCGCCTGTATTACCCGTATTACCTGTATTGCCATTATCTTTCATTTCAACAACAAGAAAAGTAACCGTAGAAAAGTGACCCATTTCCATCATTATAGGGTCGCCACTCATTATTGGATCACCACTCATTATGGGATCGCCACTCATTACGGGGTCTCCGCTCATTATGGGGTCGCCACTTCCTTCATATATCCATCTATTTCCTTTTAAAAGTGCTGCAACAACCCTTTTACCTTGAGGAATTACTCCGATATTTGTATCCGCTTTTAATGTAACTGTCACATTTTCGTTAAACTTCAGACCTTTCGGACCAAGCTCAACAACTTTGGCAACTATATCATTTTCATTCGGGAAACCTTTCTTCTTGTAAACAGTAACTGTTATTTCCACATCTTCATCAAGTGCTCCTGCCGGAATTTTTACTTCAGCTTCACCGTTTTCTGTTATGACAGTGCCTCCTTCTGAAGCAGTTACTTTTTCACTTTTTGTACTTAAGACCTCCTTTTGGTCCAAATCATTGCCATTGTCTCCGGAAGATGATTCGCAGGAAACAAAAAACATGGCCATTAAAACAATAAATAACAACTTTCTCATAATAATTTCTCCCGGTTTAAGTTAAAAAAAATAGTGCATTTTTGATTTGTCTCTCCAGCCGGCCTGATTGGAATACTTCACAAAATATATTTTCACATCTGCTTGATTAGCATACTGAACAAAGTATATTTTTTTCTGAGCCTGATTAGCATACTGAGTAAAGAACCATTTGCCGTCATTTTTCCCAGCCTGATTGGAATACTGTACTTTGTAAACCTTAAGATCTGCCTGATTTTCATACTCCACTACAAAAACTTTCACATCTGCCTGATTGGCATACTGAACAGAATAAACTTTTGTCGCATGAAGAGAAGTTGTCGTTAAAAGAAATAAAAACAATAATATCAAAAACTTTTTTTTCATTGGCCTTGTCTCCTTGTATTAATAAACAATAGTTTTTCTTTCTGTATCATACCTTAATATTTTAAAAGATGCAACAATATCAAGACAGTAATTGCCGGCAGTCAAGTTTTTAAAAAGTTTTGTGTTTTATTTCCGATCTTACTTGAGCGTGTAAGCAATCTTCCGGAGAATGACCAGTCACCGGAAACCCTTCTTTCCATGCCAGCCCGGAGCATCTGTTGCAAGAGTCTTTCAAATTACAATCTGGACAATCCTCAATATCTCCGAATTTTATGCTTCTGATATTGTTAAAAACTTCTGAATTTACCCAGATATTTTTAAAAATATCGTTTTTTAAAAAACCGGAAGAAGCTCTAAGTTCAACACATGGATAAACTGTCCCTTTGGGATCTATGGAAAAAAGAGATCTTGCAGTGTTGCATACCGGGTCATTATTCTTTTTTCCCTTGAGTCTCGGTTTTCCCAAAAACCCTGTTTTGTTAAGACATTTTTTCAGCTGTTCTTTTGTAATGTTTAACGCCTGAACTGTTTTGTCGCCATCCCGTTTTGGAAAGATGTTGTAAGTAAAAACATACCGGATCTCTTCATTTTCAAGAAAGGTTATGATTTCATCAAAATAGTCAATGTTATGCCTTGTAATGATTACTGCCGCCTGAACATAAGCTCCGTTTCTTTTAAATGTTTTCAAAGTATTAACAGCTTTTTCAAAAGATCCGGGTTTTCCTGTAAAGGAGTCATGGATATCTCTGTTATGACCATATATTGAAAGCTGAAAACTTTCTACACCTTTTTGTGACATCCTTTCTATCAATTTATCATTACAATCCATTCCTGAGCTCATCACAGAAACAGCAATTTTCCTACTTCTTGCATAATTGAATATCTCTTCAAAGTCTTTATGACAAAAAGGATCTCCACCTGTCAAAGTTAAGTAAAGTCCACCAAGTTCCCTGAATTGATCAATGAAGCCCCGGTACTGAGAAAGAGACATTTCCTCCTCTTTTTTTACTTCAGACCGGTCAATATAACAGTGTTCGCAATTCAGAGGACAGCTATATGTAAGTTCAGCAACAGCACTTATTGGAATAAGATTTTCAGAAGCATATTCATTCAGTTCTTCCCAGACAGAACTGTTTAAACTCGATTTTTTCTCATACTCAATTTCATCCTGATCGTGACTTTCACAATTTCCAGAAACAATGCCGGCATCAATAAGCTGGTCAATGAATTCAACCTCATCGGGGGCAAATTCTTTTTGTTCTGATACGATTTTTTTAAAAATTGAGGAAGCCTCTCTGTTAAGTTTATAGTCACAACTCTTTGCATGATCGATAATTATGCAGAAATCATCATAAAACTGATAACTGATCTTTTCTCTGACAGAAAACATTATCTCTCCTTCAATTGGTATATTTATTAAAGTACATTCTCCCTTTATTGTCAAATATCATTTCTCTCTGGATTTTTTTAATTTTAAAACTGCACCATTTTACGGTCCATCGTGAAAAAGTTCGGACTAATTTACGACCCATCGTAAATTAGTCCTTGCAAAAAAGAGCAAAGTAAGTATATTGGAAAATGTTGTTGTAAGGAAGAGGTGTTATGGAAAGAATTTACATGTCAACAGTTAATGACCATTTTAAACAGTATCGTCAAATGGTCTTTTTAAGTGGACCGAGACAGGTTGGCAAAACATTTATTTCTAAATCTCTGGACTCTGAACAGATGATTTATACCAACTGGGACAATCAGAATGACAGGCTTAACATTACAGGGGGTCCTGAACTATTTGCTGAGTCTTATGATTTAAATTCTCTTGAATCTTTAAAAAAACTTGTGGTGATTGATGAAATACACAAATACCGTAAGTGGAAGCAGTTTCTTAAAGGTTTTTTTGATAGCTATGGTGAAAACTTGAGAATACTTGTAACAGGAAGTGCAAAACTGAATATTTATAAAAAAACGGGTGACAGTTTGATGGGCAGATACTTTAATTACCGTCTTCATCCTCTTTCTGTCGGGGAAATATTGTCAAACACACCTCCTGAAAAAGAAATCAGGGATCCTTCAAAAATTTCAGATCAGACATTTAGTGATCTCCTTGAATATGGTGGTTTTCCTGAGCCGTTTTTGAAAGCAGATAAAAGGTTTTATAATAAATGGAACAGACTTAGAAATGAGCAGTTTTTTCAAGATGACCTAAGAGAAATAACAAATATAAATGAAATATCATTGATCGAAACTTTTGCAGAAATAATCAAATACCAGTCAGGGCAGCTTTTAAACTACAGCTCAATTGCAAAGGACATAAATATTTCAGCAGATACTGTAAAAAGATGGCTGAATATACTTGAAAATATGTATTACTGCTTCAGAGTGAAACCTTACTTTAAAAATATACCCAAATCTATCAGAAAACAACCCAAAGTTTTTTTGTGGGATTGGTCGCTTGTTTCAGATCCGGGGCAAAGGGCGGAAAATATGGTTGCTTCCCATTTACTGAAAGCAGTTCATTTCTGGACAGATACCGGTCTGGGCAGTTACGACCTTTATTATCTGAGAGATAAAATGAAAAGAGAAGTAGATTTCCTTGTCATGCGTGATAAAAAACCGTGGTTTCTTGTTGAAGCTAAATCGTCTCCATCAAAAAATTTATCACCCGGCCTTTGTTATTTTGCAAACTTGCTTGATGTTGAACATGCTTTTCAAGTTGACATAAATGGAGAATTTGTTGAAAGAGACTGTTTTTCTGTTGGAAAACCGATAAAGGTTCCCGCAAAAACACTTTTTTCACAGTTGATGTAGATCGTACTCGAAAAAAAGGAAGAGGTTGACATCAAAAACACTTTAATTCAGACTTAAATGTCTTGACTGTAGCAAAGCAAAAAAACAATATGGAAACAACATTTGTTTGTTGACTTTTGCGATGTATATGATAAATTTTTCCCAGTTTATTTGATACATCCCGCTCAACTTCTGTTCACTTGCTGCAAAGATATTGGAGGAAGGGTGCCTACCATAAGCGAGTTGAGAGCACTCTTTCAGGACAGTCCTCAGACGGAGTATCCAAAGCCTGAAGACCAGAATCCCCGGTGTGATGTCTCGGATGTATTGCTTGAGGGAGGAGTGAAAGATAGTGTTCAGTGAAAGCAAACAAATGATAAAACTATATTTATTGGCAACTGTATTGTTCCTTATCTTCGGTTGTGAAGCTTGTCCTGGTCCCTTAATTGACTGTACTAAAAAAATGGTTAATCTTTCCCAATGGAAGGAGGAGCTAAATGAAGAAGCAGAGACGGTACAGTGCTGAAGAAAAATTCTTGATTCTGAGAGAAGCCCAGG
>SLOD01000222.1 GCA_007132725.1 Candidatus Sumerlaeota bacterium | reverse complement strand
GTGACTGCCACAGGAAACCGTGATGTTATAAGAGTTGAGCACATGCAGAAAATGAAAAACATGGCAATCGTGTGCAATATCGGACATTTCGACAATGAAATTCAGGTTGAACCGCTTTATGTGCTTCCCGGCATAAAAAAGATCAACATTAAATCGCAGGTTGACAGAATACTTTTCCCGGACGGACACTCAATAATATTACTGAGCGAAGGGAGACTGGTCAATCTTGGAAATGCTACCGGACACTCAAGTTTTGTTATGAGCACTTCTTTTACCAACCAGGTGCTTGCTCAGATAGATCTATGGAAAAACAGTTATGAGACCGGAGTTTATTGTCTGCCGAAAATATTGGATGAAAAAGTTGCAACCCTTCATCTTAAAAAGCTCAGGGTCAATTTGACAAGACTTACAGATATGCAGGCAAAATATATCGGGATAAATAAAGCAGGACCGTTCAAACCCGATACATACAGGTATTGAGCAACTAATACTTGACTTTCAAACAGGATAGTTATAATTTTACTGTGGAATAAAGAGGTTTGTCTATGGATATCCTGACTTGGATAATAGAGAGTTTTAAAAGCGGGGAATTGTTTTTCTACATAGTTCCTTTTTTTATCTTCATAGTGCTTTTAATTATAATTTTCACTCCAGATGCAAAAAAAAGAAGTTCTAAAAAAACGCCGTCCCGTTTAAAGGTGGAGGAAAAAGATTCTCACTGTGAAAATGTAAAATTCAGTGAACCGGTTCCACCCGGAGTTGATAGTGATTACCAGAGTCTTAAGAAAGGAAGAACCGGGTTTAAAACTCTTGAAATAACACCGGATGCAAAAAAGGGTGATAGAGAATCCCACAAAACTATTGACCTTACTATAGGTGAAAAATATCCGGAAACAGAAACAGGGGGCAAAACTCTGGAAGAAGGGCTTGCCAAAACAAAGGTAGGTTTTGTCTCTAAGCTTAAAAACCTGTTTTCGTCTGGAAATATAACACCTGAATTAATGGAAGAAATGGAAGAGATACTTTATACTGCCGATATGGGAGTAAAGACAGTTGCCTGGCTTCTGGATGAGATTAAAAAAAACAAGAGTTCTTTTCAGTCAGGAGAAGATATTAAGCTCTTTCTTAAAGCAAAAGTTCTTGAAACACTTAAGGGTGTTCATAGGAAATTGCCTGAGTTATCTGAAAAACCTGCTGTTGTACTTATGGTGGGAGTTAATGGTGCAGGAAAGACTACAACTATCGGGAAGTTGGCAGATAGATTTATAAAAGAAGGCAAAAAAGTTGTTTTTGCCGCATCAGATACTTTCCGTGCCGCAGCTGTAGAGCAGCTTAAGATATGGGGAGAAAAAACATCTTCGACTGTAATAAGTGACAAAGACGGAGCTGATCCTGCTTCTGTTGCCTTCAATGCTATTTCCAGCGCTGTAAGCAAAAACGCAGATATAGTTTTTATTGACACTGCCGGCAGACTTCAAAACAGAGTCAACCTTATGGAAGAGCTTAGTAAGGTCAATCGTGTTGCAGGAAAAGCTAAAGAAGGGGCTCCCCATGAAACGATTTTGGTGATAGATGCGAACAATGGACAAAACGCTCTTTCTCAAGCTAAAGAATTCGGAGAATCAGTAAATGTTTCCGGTATAATTTTAACTAAACTTGATGGAACGGCAAAAGGCGGGGTACTTATAGGGATAGCCAGAGAACTTTCACTTCCTGTGTATATGGTAGGTGTAGGAGAAGGAGTGAAAGATCTGATAGATTTCGATCCGGATGTTTTTGTGGAGGCACTCTTTTCATGATGAGAAAAATCACTGTCAAGGCAAAGACTCTAAACGACTTTAAAGAAACGTTTATAAGTAATGCCGAAAACACAGAAATTACAGTTCCACTCAGGATGATCGATAATATTAACGATATTTCAGCGGGAGATCCCGTCGAAATACATGTTGTTATTGAGAACGGTCAGAGATCACTTGATCTTGTTGGAGAGGTGAAATGGAAAAGGATGAAGAACATAAATCTTCCGGGAAAAAGGATCCTTGGAGGTATAGGTGTTGAGTTTGATGAAGTTTCAATGGAACTGATAAAACGGCATTTTGCTGAACTTTTCAGAGAACTTAGTGAACTAAATGAAGATATGGCCGGGGGCAATTATATAAAAGTTAGAACAGATATCGCACAGAAGTATAATATTAAGCAAAAAAAGAGTAGCGGGTACAGTGAAAAACGGGCTCAACCGAGGATGTCTGTTGCTATTCAGGTTGAGCTTTATGTGGGTGGCAAAACAAGAAAGTTTGAGACAAAAGACATAAGTTTGCTTGGTCTTTGTCTTAAATCTGAAGAAAAACTGCCTGCAGGTGAGGAAGTACTTGTTATATTCAGTGACCAGGAGCTTAAAAGGCAGTTCATTATAAAAGCTGTTATTCTTAGAAATATCCCTGATAGAGAAAATCCTGAAATTAATTTTGGAGCAGGTTTGAAGTTTATTTTTGAAGATGATAGGCAGAAAAAAGATTTGATGAGGTATATTCTAAAAAGATCATGATATATCTGGTTAGGGAAGAGCTCATAATTCAGGATGGATATATTTTTGTTTCTAATGATGAATCGAGATATCTGCTTAAAGTAAGGAGATTAAAAAATGGTGCAGAGGTAACGTTCTGCTGTAACGGAAAAACATATCTGACAGAGCTTGAAATAAAAAAACAGATCCCATGCTTTAAAATAGTTAAAGAAGGAACGGTAACGATCTCTTCAAATCGTTTGATTGTTGCGATTGCAGCAGGAGATATTAATGCTGTCGAAGAATCGATAAGGAACGGAGTTGAAGCAGGGGTTGATGAATTTTATATTTTCAGATCAGAACTTTCAAATACAGATACCACTCTTGTCGAAAAGAGAATGAAACGTCTCAAGACGATAATTGTTACGGCCGCCTCACAGTCCAGAAGAGGACATCTCCCTGAAATAAATACTTCAACCTTTGAGGAAATTTCCGAGCTTGAAGGAGATCATATAGTGTTTCATCCGTATGTTCCTGATAATTTTATGAGCTATAGCCCTGAAAAAATGAAAGACATAGTACTCTGGGTTGGACCCGAAGGGGGTTTTACCGACAAGGAAATAGAAGTGTTCAAGTCGAAAAAATTTAAAATCTTTTCTTTAAAAGTGCCCATACTTAGAATGGAAAACGCCGTAACAGTATTTTCAGCATTTATCAGGAATCTTATTTGAATATGGGAAGAAACAGGGAGAGCCACTTATCTTTCAAAATCTTTTTCGAATCCCACTTTCTGCAGCAAGTTTTCTTTTGCGAACCATTTTTCTTCAATTCTTACAAAAAGTTTAAGTCCTATCTCACATCCATAAATGGTTTCAAGCTCTTTTCTTGCCATCGTACCTATCTTCCCTAGAGTCGCCCCTTTTTTGCCGATAACGATTCCTTTCTGACTTTTTCGGGCGACATGGATGGTGGCATCTATCATCAAAAGATCTCTGGTATTATGATCTTTCATTCTTTCGACTGTAACAACTGTACTGTAAGGAAGTTCTTCACAGAGAATAAAAAAAAGTTTTTCCCTGATTATTTCTGAAACAAGGAACTTGTCTTCCTGGTCACTTGTTATATCATCAGGAAAAAACATTGGTCCGGGACCGATAAAGTTTTTAATTTTCATGATAAGTTCATCAACTCCTGTCCCATCAAGAGCCGATATTGTAGAGTAATCTGAAAATTTGTAATATTTACTGTAAACAGCAATGGTATCATCCACCCTCATTTTTTTTACGATATCACATTTGTTTGCAACGAATATCACCGGATTTTTACTGCGAAGATTATCTATTATATGTTTTTCTTCGCTTCCGATCCCTAGTTCAGGATGTTGCTTTGAAACATCTACGAACAATAGTGTAATATCAGATTCTGAGATCGCCGAAAAAGAATATTTGTTCATCCAACTGTTTAGCAGTTTACCGAAATCAGTTGATGTTATCCCTGGTGTGTCTGTAAATATTATCTGGGAATCTTTTTCTGAATATACGCCTCTTATTTTGTTTCTCGTAGTCTGGGCTTTTGCTGTTACAATTGAAACCTTTGTTTTTAAAAGAGTGTTAAGAAAAGTAGATTTGCCGGAATTAGGAGCTCCGATAATTGCAGCAAAACCGGAATGATTAAGATCTTTACCTAACATTTTCACTTTCTTTTTCGCCGGCTATACTTTCAACCATAAAATGCTTGATTTTTTTTATGGATCTGTATCTCCCGATAGCTATCATAAGTTTAACAAGGGTTGCTTCCCTTGTCATATCCATTGCACTTATAAGTCCATAGAAGTCCGCTTTGTTGGCAACATCGTAAAGCTTAAGATTTACTTTCCCGATAGGTGACTGGCTGCAGACAGCAATGGGAACCTGATTTTCTGCTGCATCTTTAAAAAGTTCCTCTAATCCCGGGTTGTCACTTGGTATGTTCCCGCTACCATAAGCCTCAATAACTATTCCTTTTACTTTTTTGTTGCGAACCATTATTGAAAATGTAGAAAAATCTATGCCCGGGAAGAAAGGGATTATTACGACATTTTCGTCAAGTCTCGTATCTATTTCAAATACCCCCGGTTTTTTAGAAAGGTATCTATGAGCCTTTTTATCCATCCCTATACCCAGTTTTATTAAGGGATTGTAGTTGGGACTATAAAAAGCGTCAAAATCCCACGCATCTTTTTTCTTGACTCTGTTCCCTCTGAAAACAGTGTGATTGAAAAGAAGTGCAACTTCATTGAGCTTGCTGTTTAAAGCAACTTCAATTGACTCTATAAGGTTTATGAAAGCATCGCTTCTCCGGTTTATTAGCGGAAGTTGGGAACCTGTCATTACAATTGGTTTTCCAAGATTTTTCAACATCAAAGAAAGGGCGGAAGCAGTATAGGCCATGGTATCGGTTCCATGTATAACAACAAATCCGTCAAACTCATCATAATGTTCATAAATATGTTCAGATATTTTTATCCAGTGTGATGGTCTGAAAAGAGAAGAGTCTATATTCATAAGTTTTGTCTGAATAATTTTTGCATCGAAAAAAGAAGGGATAGTTTTTTCAATGTAATCAAAAGCGTAGTCTCCCGGTTTAAGAAAACCGTCTTCATTGGATTCCATGGCAAAAGTTCCACCCGTATGAATTATGAGTACGCTTTTTTTTCTTTTCATGTTGTATCTCCGTGCAAACAGGACTTTATATTTTTATCTTAAATCACTTCCTTTTGCAAGGTAAAAATATCCTAATACATTTTGAGTCAATTGGAAAAATGCGATCATTTTTTAAAAAACATATAAATTCCGACAGCCATCATCGTTATGCTGAATATTTTTTGAAGGATATCTTTGGGGATATTGATAGCGAGTTTCGCTCCGAAATATCCGCCGACAAAAAAACCTATGCATATAAATATTGCGGCATACATGTTAACATGCCCCGCCTTATAATAAGAGTATGCAGCCATTAAACCGATAGGGGGCACCATTAAAGCAAGAGTTGTCCCCTGAGCTGCGTGTTGAGAGAACCCGAAAATTAAAACAAGTGCAGGAACTAAAATAAAGCCTCCTCCAAGACCTACCAAACCGCTTGAAGCTCCTGCAATAAGACCTAAGATGAGGAAACAGATCATTTTTTCCATAATAACTTCTCCGTGTCTTTATATTTCAGTATTTTCATATATTAAAAATGCAATGTTTTTAAGAGATTTGAGAGATTTTGCCGGATCATGCCCATTGCCTCCTGACATGTTGCCCCCCCATACTAGAACAGTATAGTCCGGGGACAGGATAATAGTCCAGCACTCTCTACCGTTACGATTACAGGTGGAGACAAAGGGAATATTTCCTTTTCCGGTCTTACGATGTGGAAGTGATGCAACTACTTTTTTTGCTGAATTTTCTGAAATAAGGTTTTCTTTGTTTGATGAAGAAGACAAGATCGTTTTCAATCGCATAAAGTTGCCCCCCCTTGCCAGTCCACTGTAAAGGGCGGCTACTTCAACAGGTTGCAGATCAAACCCTCCGCTTATAAGAGAATACTTGTAGTATTCAGGTGGCTGAGGGATGCTTCTTGCCCCGGCTTTTTTAAGAAAAGTGTAAAACCTTTCAAAACCTAATTTGTCAAGAAGATAAACTGCCGGGACATTACGAAATTGTTTTAGTGACTTTGATGCTTTGATTTTTCCGAGATATCTTCCGTCAGTATTGGTGGGAGTGTAGCCTTCGTATTTCTGTTTTTTATCGGGGAGAAGCTGGTCAAGATCAAGACCGACTTCATCTATTGAAATGGCAAAAAGCAGTGGTTGAAGCAACCCGTCAACAGGTCTTCTTGAAACAAGAGCATCAACTTGTCCATTATTATATTCATCAAAAAAATTATGAGACCCTACCCATGAAAGAACTTCGGAAGAACGGGTTTTCACTACTAATGATGCAAAGTTTGTAAGTCCTGTATCGGTTTCATTAGAATAATCTCTCAGTATCTGCTCAATAACAAGCTGCAACTTTCTGTCAATAGTGGTTGTTATAATTTTATCTCTAGTCCTTCTTTCAAGATTTCTTGTCAAGTGCCATGCATTAGTTTGAAAAGGAACTGATATTTTAGGAGGTTCAACAGACACAGCATCTTCATATTCATGTTCAGTTATGATCCCTGCTTCTGTCATTCTTTTTAAAAGCCGGTCTCTTTTATTTGTCAGTTTATCTCTGTTCTTTTCAGGATGAAGAAGTCCCGGGGCATTAGGAAGAACTGCAAGGAGAGCTGCTTCAGACCAGTTAAGTTCTTTTGGCATTTTCCTAAAATACTTAAGACTTGCGGTTTTGTATCCGTAAATATTTTGCCCATAAGGACAGTAAGTGAGGTACTTTCTTAAGATTTTATCTTTCGGCCATTTTTTTTCCATTTTTATAGCTTGGATAGATTCAATGGCTTTATTTATGAAAGTTCTTCTTTTTTGTGTCATGAGTCTTGAAAGCTGCATCGTTATTGTTGATGCACCGCTATGAATTCTACCTTTAGTGATATTTTGATAGGTTGCTCTTATTATTGCCTTAAAATCAATTCCAAAATGCTTTTCAAATCTTCTGTCTTCATAAAAAAGGACAGCTTTTTTAAGTTTTTCAGGTATTTCATCATTTTCATTATACGGGAGGTAGAAGAATCCGTCTTTGGTAAAGACTCTCAGCATTTCACCGTTTCTGTCATATATTACGGTACTTTCTTTTTCATAAAGGAGATTTACAGGAAGAGAAATAGAAAAAAACATTATTATTGCTGCAGCAAACAGTAAAAACACAACTGAAATTGTTATTAAAGCCGCTTTTTTTTTCAAAATTTGACCCAAACCTTGCCATGAATGCAACACATTTACAATTTAAGTATGCAGAAAGATGATAACAATGCAAATGTTTTGTGTTTGATCTTAATAGTTACCTTAACCTATTTCAAATCTGTGTGCAGTACTTCTATTAAAAAATTCAGGAGAATAGCAAATATTTTGATATCAGACTTGTTCATGTGGCTGAACAGTATTAGACTTTTGTAGCTTTTTTAATGATTTTATCTGGATATAGGGTTGGAACAGCAACTTTTTTTGACCCTTTGTTTACAACGGCATTCACAGGAACGATCACCACTGCATTCGCACTCTCCGCTTTCTGCACAATTGCATTCACAGGGACAATCATCACCACATTTGCACTCTCCGCTTTCTGCACAACCGCATTCACAGGGACAATCATTTGACATTTCATGTCCATGAGCTGAAAGGTTCCCTGAAAAAATAAGTAAAAAAGAAACAGCCATTATCATATATATAAGCTTCTTCATAGTAAACTCCTCAAATTAATAAAGTAAAAAAACAAAAACATTTTAATTAAAATCTTATATGAAAGGTGCGAACTCAACAAAGAAGAATAGTTTTTGAGACCCACCTGTTCTGATCAGGTGGCCTGGGTTTTTCTATAAATATGTTTGATAAATAATCGTCAACGGAAAGATATTCTTCTACAATTGAAGCATAGAGCGGTTTTAAATCTGATTCGCTGAACCGGGGCAGATCAAGCTGAAATCTGCCTGATAAAATAAATTGTGATCCATTAAGAACCTTTAAATTTCTGCATCTTGATCCGCAGCATGGGGGACGGTCGAAAGTTTTTACATTGGCTGCACAACAGCACGAAATATGAATGCCCCCCTTGTGTCTCAGACACAAGTCCGGACCTTCAAATATCATAATTGAAACAGCTATCAGGAGTACACCGGTAAGTTTTCTCATACAGCCCCTAAAAACATGACCAGAGAAATAATACCATCCATTAATTCAGATGTCAATACCTTAATTCTTTTTTTTGGCACAGATTTCCTTGAACGGCAAGTTAAAATATAGTAAATACTCAAATAAGGTTCCGAAGGTCTATTTGTTTGACACATCTTTTTTAATTTGATAAAAGTACTTGCTTCAATTAGTTGAAGCGGTGTTGATGTTGAGAGCTTTAGATGAAAAAAATTCTGTTTTTAAGTATTATTTTTCTTTCTTTTTCACTTTATGGAGACTCTTCTCTAATAGAGAAACTTTATCAAAAAATGGTTCCGGTATATGAAAAATATGAGGGTGTGCTGAGTGTAAGGGACATAACTGCGGTTTCAAGAGATCCTGAAAATGGTGAAGTTTTAAAAAGGTTTGAAGCCAGAATAGAAAGGAGAGACCATTTCTACAAAACCCCACAGATCAAAGCTTTGAAATATGTGGAAAATGGGAAGGAAAGAAGAACTTCAAGATACGATACCCGTGAAATTGAGCCGCTCCATCCTGTTTTTGATAAAAATGGAAAAGTTCACTATGATTTGAAAATAGCAGGGAGTGAAACTGTTTCAGGGAGGAAGTGTGTAAAAATAGAGGTAATCCCCAAATCTGAAACTACAAGACATTTCAAAGGACACATTTTTGTTGATCCTGAAAAACTTGAAATAGTGAGGATGACAGGGAGTCCTGCAAAACTTCACTGGGCTATGCTCCACTTCAGTTTTGATTATCATTTTGACTCTCTTGAAGGATTTCCTGTCCTGTCTCGGGGTACAGTCAAAGCAAGGGTCAGGGTCCCGCTGATAATTTCTGACAATATAACTGACTACACACTCAAAGCTGTCTCAAACAGATTTTACTGACAAAAGCTAAGGAGAATAAAATGTCAAAATTTCTTGTTCCGGCACTAAGTACGCTGGCTGGCGGTATAGCCGGATACATGTTTTACTATTTCTGGGGGTGTAAAGGAGGATGTCCTATAACAGCAAATCCTTGGTTAACTGTTGTTTCCGGAGCAGTAATAGGGTTCCTCCTTAGTAGAAACAGGGAATAATATATAACTGGAAATCTCTTTCTCTTTCAAAAATTGACATGAATCTGGAATAAAATTAGTATCGGCTCTGTTGAGTAGGATGTTTAATTATTTTTGGAGGGCTTGATAATGGATTTTGCACAGATCAATGAAAAGATCAAGGGGCAGTCTATTGCTGTAAATGCTTTAAGAAGTGAAATTGGAAAGGTGATAGTAGGACAGAACGATATGATCGATGCCCTTATAATGGGTTTGATTGGGGAAGGTCATATTCTCCTTGAAGGTGTTCCCGGACTTGCAAAAACAACGGCTGTAAAAGCTTTTGCGGATTCATCAGATCTCGATTTTAAAAGAATTCAGTTTACGCCGGATCTACTTCCTGCCGATATTATCGGTAACAGGATATATAATGTCAATCAGGGAAATTTTGAGGTTAAAAAGGGGGTCGTTTTTTCAAATGTGATACTTGCTGACGAAATAAACAGAGCTCCTGCAAAAGTTCAGTCAGCTCTTTTAGAAGCTATGCAGGAAAGACAGGTGACAATCGGCGATTCAACCTTTGAATTGCCCGACCCGTTCATAGTTCTTGCAACTCAGAACCCTCTTGAACAGGAAGGAACATATCCGCTGCCTGAAGCTCAAATAGACAGATTCATGTTTAAAATCCTTATTGATTACCCGACAAGAGAAGAAGAGCTTTCTATAATCGAAAGATTTGAGAAAAATGAACTCGGACAAAAATTAAGCAAAATAGTCAAGCCTGCAAGTATTCTTGAGTGGCAGGAGACCGTAAGATCGATATATACCGATGAAAGAATAAAGAAATATGTGATTTCAATAGTTTTTGAAACCCGTTATTCCAAAGAAAATTCAATAAAACAGCTCATTGAAGTCGGAGCAAGCCCCAGGGCAAGTTTGTACCTCATACTTGCAGGAAGAATAAGAGCCTTTATGGATGGGCGGAACTTTGTAACCCCTGAAGACATAAAAGAAGTAACCTATCCTGTTTTAAGACACAGAATAATGCCTTCTTTTGAAGCTGAATCTGAAAAAATAACGACAGACAAAATTATATCCGAACTTCTTAACAGGGTAGAGGTTCCATAAAATAAGGCATGCTGAACGAAGAACTTCTAAAAAAAATACGGTTAATAGAACTCAATGTAAAAAAGAAAGTAGAAAACTATCTGCAAGGCTCATATAACACTCTTTTTAAAGGACAGGGACTTGAATTCCAGGAAGTGAGGGAATATACCCGCAATGATGATGCGAGGCTGATAGATTGGAATGTTACTGCAAGAATGAACAAACCTTATGTGAAACTCTACCGTGAAGAAAGGGAACTTACAGTAATGGTGATAGCCGATGTTTCTCCATCTACTCTATATGGAAGAAGTTTCGGTATAAGAGAGGTGATGGCAACAATTGCGGCTGCTATTACATTCAGTGCCATAAAAAATTCAGATAAAGTCGGGCTGCTTCTTTTCAGTGACAGAATAGAACAATATATTCCGCCAAGAAAAGGGAGGAACCATCTTTTAACGGTTATCAGATCTCTTTTGGCCGCAGAGCCGTCAGGAAAAGGTACAGAAACAGATGTTCCTTTTAAATTCCTGAACAAAGTTATGAAAAGAAAGACCCTTACATTTTTTCTTTCGGATATGCTGTTTGACACATTGCCGGAATCTTTTGTTGTAAATGCTTCCAAGCATGAGATCGTTCCTGTAGGCATTGTTGATCCTTCCAGCTATACTCCTTTTACTGACGGAGCTGTAAGTACTTTGGATCCTGAAACAGGTAAAAAACATCTTCTTGACTTCTCACTTTCCTCCAATCAGAAATTTCTTCATTTTTACGGTAAAAAAAATATTGAGTTCAGGCGGCTTGGCATTACACCTATATGGGTAGAAAACAAAGAAAACTTCATGGACGATCTTATAAGCGGGTTTAAGCTTTTGAAAAAAGGGAGAAAATGTTGAAACGGTTTCTATGCATCTTTTTGCTCTTTATCCCAAGCATAGTTTCTTCCGGTACATTAAAGGGTATTCCTGATAAAACAACCGTATTTATAGGTGAAGAAATTCTTGTAGAAGTGGACATCTCTCCCGGAAAAGAAATGACGACTATTTTTAACAAGGAAACTGAGAGTGTTGGAATTGTTGATACTGTCCCCGGAGAAAAAAAAGGCTCCACTATTATTAAAATTATTGCTTTAGAAAAAGGGATGATAGAAGTTCCCGACATAACTTTGACAATTGACGGGAGAAAATTTGCCGTAGAAGGCTTTTTTGTAGAATCCGGAAACAGGACAGATGAACACGATCTTATGCTTAGAGATATTAGAGGAACTGTCAAAATAATAGAAAAGGATTATTTTCTGCTGTGGCTTTTTTTGGCGATTTTTGTAGTGGCGGTACTGATATATCTTTTTGTGAAATTTATTAATAGAAGAAAAAAAATACAACTTCATCAACCTGTTGTTGTTTCTCCATTTGAAGCAGCACTCGAATATATCAGAAAGGCTCGCAAAAAAAGGGAAGAGGGGGATATGGAGGCCTTCGTTGATCTTGTAACTATAGGCCTCAGAGACTATATGTCTTTGAAGCAGGGAGGCTGTTATAAAGAAATGACAACCAGTGAAGTTAAAAAGAGTTTGAAGAAAGATAAAATATTTTCTCCATACTTAAATGATATACTTACTCTTTTAAAACTCGGAGATAGATTTAAGTTTGCAGATGAAAACCTTACAGAAAATGACTACAGCATCCTGATAGAAGGGTTTGAATCAATTGTGAGAGATATCGAGAAAATGGAGGATAGTAGTGAAACTGCTTAGTCCTTTTTTTCTGATCTTGTTCGTTTTGCTGCCGTTTGCTTTTATTGTGATGTTTAAAAGAGGGACTGGTGTATCGGTTCTTTTTTCTAACTATGATAATTTAAGAAAACCGGCTTCCCTTAAATATTTCCTTACTCCGTTATTTGATATTGCGGCATTGATCCTCGCAATAATCGCTCTTGCCAGACCCGTTGCTCTTGAAAGAGAAATAAGTCCACCCGTGGAAGGCAAAGATATCATGTTGGTGCTTGATGTATCAGGGTCAATGGAAGCTCTTGATTTCAAGCCGAGAAACAGGATGGAAGCTGCCAAAAAAGTTATAGAAGACTTTGTAGACACAAGAAAAAGCGACAGACTGGGACTGGTGTTTTTTGCAAGAGACAGTTTTTTGCAGGTTCCGTTAACCACTGATTATGACATGTTTAAAGAGTTGATGTCAAGACTTGAAACAGGTGTGATCGAAGATGGAACTGCGATAGGGAACGGTATAGCTCTTGCTTTATCCAGGCTTCAACACAGCAATGCTAAAAGCAGAGTAATAATACTTCTTACAGATGGTGATAATAATGCCGGAAATGTAAGTCCTTTGACTGCAGCCAAAATAGCCGCAAGTAAAGGGATAAAAATATACCCTGTTCTTATAGGAACTGATGAACTTGTTCCCTTTCCAACGGGCAAAGATATTTTCGGCAGAGATACCTTCAGCAAAGTTCACATAAAGACAGATCCCGATCTTCTAAAAGAAATTGCAGAGATATCGGGTGGTAAATTTTACCAGTCTATTTCAACAGAAGAGTTGGAGAAAGCTTTTTCAGATATAGATAAGCTTGAAAAAAGCTCTCTTCCCGCCAGGAGCATAAAAATCTACAAAGAGCAAGCTCCCAGGTTTATCCTTTTTGCATTGTTACTGATATCGCTTGCAAGAATACTAAGTCTGATATTCAGAGTTTACCCGGAGGTTGAAAGATGAAGTTCCACGATCTTTTTTTCTTCCTCACATTTTTTATATGGTTCCCTGTTATTTTGGTTTGGATAGCATACTCTATGAGAAAAAGAGAATATTTTCTGAATTCTTTTTCAAAATCGCAACACAAAAAAATATTTAATATCTCAGAACCTAAGTTGTGGATAAAAAGAGCTATGATCTTTTCCGCTCTTTTGCTTTTGTCAATAGCCGGGGCAAGACCTGTCGTGGGAGGAATGGAAGTAAGATCAAAAAGCGAAGGCATTGATATTGCAGCAGTGTTTGATGTGAGTCTGAGTATGCTTGCAGAAGACGAAAGTGGCCCCAGATATATAAGGGGAAGGAACCTTCTTCTTGAAGCGGTTAACTCTCTTTCCGGAGACAGAATATCTATAATTCCTTTTGCCGGCAGTGCATTTTTACAACTTCCTTTAACTGATGACTACCTTACAGCTTCTACTGTAGTGTCAACTCTTGAGCCGGGCATGATAGAGCGTCCGGGGAGTGCTCTTGGAGTTGCAATAGAGTTTGCAGTTGAAGTGCTGGTAAACAGCGGCAGAGATTCTGATAAACTTATCATTGTTGTTTCTGATGGTGAAGATCCCGATATGAACTTTGAAAAGATAAAAAGGCTGCTTGTAGATAGCAACATAAAAATGGCGATCCTTTTTCTTGGAACAGAAGAAGGAGCTCCGATAAGAATAGGGAGCAGCTACCTTAGAGATGAAAAAGGGGAAACTGTAATTTCACGCCTTAATAGAGAGTTTTTTGAGAAGGCTGTAAAGGAACTTGATGCTTTTGAACTAAAAAGAGGAGACACTATTTCGTCCTACATAAAAAATCTGAAAAAATCAGTAGCTGATGAAAAAAGAACTACATATGTATATACCGAAAGATTTCAGATACCGCTCTTTTTCGGTATCTTAGCTTTTTTCTTTTTCATGGTGATGTCATCCGGAAGGAGGAGAGAGAAGTGAAAAGGTTATGGTTTGTGATTTTTTCAGCAATGTTCCTATTATCGTTTACTCTTTTTGAGAAAGAGAGTGAAGAAAGTAAAAAAGGGAGAGAAGCCTATGCCTCAGGTGATTTTGATAAAGCTGAAAAAGAATTTTCAAGAGCGGCGGAGAGACTAGAAAATAATCCAGAAGCCTACTATAATTCAGGAAATGCAAAAATGAAAAGAGGTGATACCGAAGGTGCACTCCTTGATTATAGCAGGGCACTTGAAACAGGGTTGACAGACAGGGGCCTGAAGTCCCGTATTTTTCATAATATGGCAAACGGGATGGTCCAGCTCGGTAAATATAAGGAAGCGGAAAAACTCTATATAAGGTCTCTAATGGAGAGCCCGGAAGAAGATACGGCTGCTAATCTTGAAATAGTGAGAAGGCTTCTTCAGGAACAGGAGCAGGAAGAAGAAGATCAGGACAAAGACAAAGATGAAGATAAAGATGAAGATGAAGATGAGGATGAGGATGAGGATACCTGTGATCAGGATCAGAGTGATGATAGCCGGAAAGAAGATGAAGAAGATCAGGAAGAAGATCAATCCGCTTTAGATGAGCCTGAAGAAGAAAAAGAGCAGGAAATAGACGAATCTATTTTAAGACAATTCGACAGGAGGAAAAATTTGCAAATATCACCATTCATGTTAAAAAAAGACGGGAGGTCGGAGAGTGGACAGACTTGGTAACAGTAAATACTTGGACTTTATTTAAAGCAGGGATTAAATGAATTTTTACAAACTTATATGTTTGGCATTCACAATACTTTTTTGTCAAAGTCTCTATTCGGCAGATGCCTCTGTGAGTATTTCTTCATCTTCTGAGACGACATCTGTTGGAGAACCTTTTAACGTTGTTGTTTCTGCACAAGGCTCCTACAAGACATTTAATGAACCGGAATTTAAGAACTTTTCTGTTGAAAACAGATCACACTCAACATCTACCTCCATAAGTATAATCAATGGAAAAATGAAAAGGACAAAAAGTGTCAGCTACACCTATAGAGTGTCTGCTTTGGAAAGTGGAGTCTTTACTATCGGTCCTGCGTCTCTGACTTTGAATGACGGTAGCCTGGTTAAGTCAAATACAGTTTCTATTACGGTTCTGCCAGCTCCTGTTGTTGGTGCACCTAAAGGAGACGATAGGGACAGACATCAACACAGTGGAGAAAAACCTTCCGACATATATTCAAAAACACTTAATGCCCCTCTTTCCGAATGGGAGAAGAGGACTCCTGAATATTTTGTAAGAACTGTTATTAAACCTGATGTTGATTTTTATGAGGGGGAGCCGGTTACTGTAAGTTACTATATTTTTACAAAACCGGGAGCTATTTCCAACATTGCTCATTATGAGCCTCCTTTATTTGAAAACTGCTGGCAGGAAGAAATATCCCGATCAAGACTTAATTTTCAAAGGACAGTTATAGAGGGAAGGCCATATGACTATTCTCTTCTCAAAACTTTTATTCTTATTCCGGAAAAAGGGGTTGATGTTTTACGGGGAACGCAAATGGTCATTGATGTTACGACCGGGTCTTTCTTTAATGTAAGAAGACGGAAGATATCGAGTCCTGCAGTAAATATTCCCCTTAAACCTCTACCGGAGTCTAAGCGCTTTTTGAGAGGCACATACGGTAATTTTGAAATGAGTGTTGACAAAGAGAAGGTTAAGCTTAACAGTGAAAACCTGCTTGACTCTGTTACATTCACTTTAAAGGGTTGCGGGAATCTTCATAGTCCTGAAATAGATATGAAAGAAGTTGACGGTTTACAGATATTTCCTCCTGATGTTAAAGTTGATGCGTTACTGAGAGACAGTGAATATTGTGGCGAAAAAACCTTTACCTATATGATCAAAGGTGTTCACAAAGGGGTCTATGTGCTGGGGGGCGGGAATATTGATTTTTATAGCAGAGATAAGGGGTGGTACAGCATAAACATTCCTGAAGTGACAATAGATGTAATGGAATCTTCGCCCGCTGCTACAGGCATATCAAGATCCCGTGATGTAAAATTTGAAGTGTTAAAAGAGTTGCCTGAAGGACTGCCGGTCTATGGAATATTAATGATAACTCAAAGAATATGGTTCAGGGTCGTTTTGATCATACCTTTTATTCTCATGCTTGCATCTTTGTTCATTTGGTTTATAAAAAGTGCAAACAAGAGATTTTCCACCTCATTTTCCTCAAAATTAAAATACTGGGAAAAGTGCTGTGTGGATGCAAAAGATACGAATGAATTGATGAATACGATGTATGATGCATTATCAAGCTTGTACTCAATAGAGCTTAGGGGAGAGAGGAGAGTGAATGTTGAAAAAAAATATGGCTCAAGTTTGAATGCCGTTTGTGAGTTGATAAAAGATCTTCAATACTGCACCTATTCTGCAAACAAAAAAGCTGAACTGGATGTTTTTAAAGAAAAAGCCTTAAAACTTTTAAATCCCGGGATATATAAAAAATGAAAAAAACAGTGGCCGTTTTATTGCTAATTTTTTCTTTTCATTTCCTTAAAGCGGAATCTGATGGTTTTAACTTTTACATCAGCAAAGATTATGAGAGTGCGTGGAACTATTATTTTGAAAAATTTGAACAGAATGCAGATCCTCTGGCATCTTACAACCTTGGAGTCATTGCTGAAAAATTTAATAAGCCGGGGCTTGCAATTTATTATTACATACAGACTCTTCAAAGACTTCCCGATTTTTCTCAAGCAAAAAACAACCTGTCTATTCTTATAAGGGAAGAAAATCTCACTGTTCCTGGGATACTCCTGGAGCCTGACAGGCCTGTTGATATTACTTTGATCATTTTTTTTGCAGCTCTTTATATTTTTTCTCTTTTATTTTCAATTTTATGTTTCAAGCCTGACTGGAGGATTAAAACAGCCCTGTTTCCGATATTTTTTGTTTTAATAATTACTGCCATACTTTATTTTTTTAAATATAATGAAACCGCAAATGAAACTTGGGGCGTTTCAGTTGAAAGAAGTTCGCTTCACAGTGGTCCCGACACTACTTTGAGAGAAGTGGGGAAACTTAGAGAAGGAGAGATACTCATGGTTGAATCGGTTAGTGGACAGTGGGCAAAAATAAAAGGTTTTCACGATAATGTTGAAGGTTGGGTAGAAATGAGTAATATACGCAGGATTATCAGGGGAAGCAGATGATGAAAAAAAAGGTGCTCCTATTTGCGGTATTTTTTACTGCTTTAATTTTTTCCTGTAAGACAGCTCCTGCGTTTGCCGGAGCCGAATCAGATGGGGAAGTTCTTTACAGACAGGGACGCTATTTTCTTGAGAGAGGTGATTTTTCTTTGGCTGAGAGAAAATTTATGAAAGTTATTTCTGATTTCAGTTTCAGCAAATATGAGCCTCTTGCCACAGTCGCTCTTGGTGACACTTTTTACTATAGAAAAGAATATCTTTCCGCTTTGGAAGTTTATCGCCGTTTTGTAAAAATGCGTCCCGGACATGAAAAAACCCCTTGGGCGGAACTTCAGATAGCCAATAGTTATTTTGCCCAGAGACCCTCAAGTTTTATTCTACTACCTAATCCTTCTGAAAAAGACATTGAAGTTGTAGAAAAAGCAGTTGCTCAGTATAGACACTATCTTAATAAGTATCCGGACGATGACAACCGCGTTTTAGGGCTTGAAAAACTGGAGAAAGCGGAAGGGATACTCATTGAAAGAGACCTCAGAGTAGCTGAGTTTTACAGGAAAAAGGGGCACTGCCCGGCTGTCCGGATGAGATTAAAGTATATTTCCGACAACTTTACTGTGTCGACTGAAAAAAACAGAAGGAGAATTGCTGCATTGAACGCAAGATGCCCTCTGATCACAGAAAGTGAAGATACCGGAGAATCAGAGGAAACAGCAGATGAAAAATAAAGTTCAAAAGTTTTTTTTGTATTTCTTTCTCATTGTTTTTACAGGGTGTACAATTTCAGAAAAAGAAAGGTCCGATATAATAACAGTGATCGAACTTAGAGAAAATGCTCTTAACAAGGGAGATATAAAGTCATATAGAGCTTTACTGTCGGACTCATTTGAAAATTTAAACGAACATATGGAGCAGTTGAAGCTTCGAAATCAGTATTTAAGAGGTTTCGTTTACATTTTTACATCAACCCGGATAGATAAAGTTTCCAGTTTCGGGAAAAGGGCAGATGTAGTAGTTGAGTTCGATCTGGAGTATCAAAGACCTGATGATCCGGCTCCGCATGTCTGGTTAAAAAGACAAGAGACGATATCTTTTGTAAAAGATCCTGTGGGTTGGAGAATTTCGGGAGTGAAAGATAAGGAAAATTCAGGAACTATGATAGAACCCAAGACCGTTCATGGAATTTACCACGCTCTTGATACCAGAATTTCTGCACTGAATAATGGTGATATTGAATTGTTTGAGACAGTAGTTGACGACAACTATTCCGGGAGGAAAGAGTTAATATCAAATTTCAAAGCGAATCAGGAAGTTTTCAGTGATATTAACTATCAGCTCGATGGACGGAGGTTGCTATTTATCTCAGACACAATGGATGAAGCAAGGGTAGAGCAAATATATTCGCTTTCTTTTAAAATAAAAGATTTTGAAAACCATGAAAGGTTCAAAAACCAGAAAGAGATAATATCTTTGAGAAGAGATGGCAGAAAAGGTTTTTGGACTATAACTGACGGCTTAAGATAGCTCCATATAAGAACTTTCCACAATTACTGTTTCAACTGGAACATCATCGTACCATTTTACGGAGTGGGTCGGAACTTTTTCTATTTCATCGACAACTTCAGTTCCTTCAAGAACGGTTCCAAATGCCGCGTAGTTGTTGTCAAGGCTGGGGCAATCGGCAGTGCATATGAAAAACTGGCTGGTTGCACTGTCAGGATCCTGTGTGCGTGCCATTGAAAGGGTATACTTCTTATGTTTTATATCAGGATGGATCTCAAGTTTTATTGGACTTGCCAGAGCATTTTTTTCCAATAATCCCTTAAGCATCCCCCCGCCTTGTATAACAAATCCGGGAATTATTCTGTGAAAAATAAGCTTGTTGTAAAACCCTGCTTCAACATGTCTGATAAAATTTTTTACGGTAACCGGCATATCGTCTCCGTAAAGTCCGACAACAATTTTACCTTTTGATGTTTCAAAAACGGCTTTGTCCGTGATTTTCATTTGGATCCTCTCAATAAAGTTAAACAAACAACTTGGAAATGCTAAACATTATCTTCTGCTCAATCAAGTTTTTACATTAGAAATTAACGTGGGCTGAGATAAGCAGTTCCCGAAGCACTTTTGATGTGAAGGCTAATGATATTTTTGAAATATCAAGCTCAGGTGCGAGCTCAACAATATCTGCTCCGATGATCCGGCAGTTTTTTTCATTTATTATTTTTATGAATTTCATGAAATCAGAAAAAGATGCTCCCCCTGCTTCGGGAGTTCCGGTTCCCGGAACAAAAGAGGGGTCAAAATAATCGATGTCTATTGAAATATAGATGACTTCACCTTCATCAAGAGCATCACCCACTTCCTCGAGACTTGTAACAGGTATTATTCTATGGTCTGTCTGTCTTATTTCGTACTCTTCTTTTGTTCCACTTCTGATGCCTATCTGGATGAGTTTTTCAAGTCCACCGTTAAGGCACATTTTCATTGTAGAAGCATGACTGAGTTCGTCTCCTGCGTAACCTTCCCTCAGGTCAGCATGGGCATCGAGCTGAACCATTGTAAACTCAGGGTAGAATTCTTTGTATGCGAGAAAGAGAGGGTATGTGATAAGATGTTCTCCGCCAATTGATATTATTCTTTTCCCTGCTTCAAGAAAAGGTTTTACTGCTTCTATAACAGTATTCACCATTTTTGTGGGATTTCCTACCATGATATCAATATCCCCGATGTCACAAAATGGAATGTCATCAAGGGTTTTTTGTTGATAAAAAGAAAATTCTTCAATTGCTTCAAAAGAGTAATTCCGTAATTCTCTTGGACCGAAACGACTTCCAGCCCGGAAAGAAGATGTCCCGTCATAGGGAATTCCGGCAATGATAATATCAGCAAGCTCAGGATTTTCCTTTGAGGAAATGAATTTTGGAATATGAAACATATTTTTCTCCGTTTCCAATAAAAACAATACTTAAACAAAAATAAGGCATGCCCTGTAAAAAGCAAGGAAAAACAAAAAACATCAAAGATTTGATTCTTGTTTTTTTTTAGTTTAAACTGCATTTCTTTGATTTTTCTGTGTTACGCAGATATTTCACAGAGAATGTTACAGAGGAAGCAATGTTTTTTATAAAAAACCGCAATAGTCGTTATCCAAATGACAAAACATTTTTTCTGCCGGTTCGCTTCTGGATTTTTCTGGCTGTAACGGTTTCTTTTACCGGAGCGGTTTTTCAAACTGTTTCTATAAGGTTTCTCACTTATGTCTTTCCGTTCCAGATGCTTTTTGCAATATCTCTGATATCTTGTCTTGCTGTGTTTTTTATGGGGCTTGGGGCACTTGCAGGGAAAAAACTGAGGAATTACCATTTTTTTGTGACAGCAATGATGTTCCCAGTCTATCTTATGTCAGTGATACTTATAAATCTGTCGGGAAGTATTCCGGTTTTATCGCAAAATTCAATAGTTTCTGCTGTTTTCCTTACTGCTTTCCCACTGTTTCTCGGTGGTGCTCTTTCAGGAATATGTTACAATGAAATCGCCTTAAAAGACAACTCTAAGCTTCCTTATCTTATTGCACTTCTTGCTGTGGCATTTTTTGCAGGGTATATTTTTTCAGCATATTTGTTTACGGCTTTTGGTGTATGGAATATTTTCCTTGCGGCATCTCTTATCATTGTTCTACCTCTTCTTCACAGCAGAAGAACAATACTTGTGATTTGTACTTTGTTCATAATTTCGATACCTTTTTTCAATCCGGGTGAGAAGATATTCAGGGCTTTTGCTCTTCAGCCTCACCTTTGGGTATCTGATGGAAATGAGAAGTTTATTGCCGGATTCTGGTCACCTTATTCAAGACTTGACTTTTATGAACTTTCAGATGGTCGTCTGGCAGGTCTATATAACAGGGCTCAGCAGTGGGCTGTGGGAGATCCCGCTTTTGACATAGGCATAAGGAGAGAAGTTTACAGTCAGCTTAAAGGAGATGTTCTCGTTGTAGGGACAGGAGGTGGATACGGGCTTCTTTCTTTGACCGAAGCTGATTCAATAACAGCCGTTGAGCTTGATCCTGGTGTTGTGAAAGCAATGAAGGGGCCTCTTGCGAAATATAATAGAAATATATATAACGAAATAGATCAGGTCTTTGCCGGTGATGGAAGAGCTTTTCTTGACAGTACCGACAGGATGTTCGATGTCATAATTTTTGAAGCGGCTGATCTCAGTTACTCAACGACCCCGCGAAGTTTTATAAGTATTGAAAACTATCTTTATACAGTTGAAGGTGTGGAAAAAGCACTGGAACATCTGAACCCGGAAGGAGTTTTTTTCGTTCTTGTGACAAAAGAGCTTATTCCTGCCCCTAAATTTATAAATGCTCTTCCTCAAGGTGTTAAATGGCGTCTTTTTGAAGGTGAAATAGAGGTAATGGAAACTGTTCCGATGAACTTTGATTTCCTCATCGCTTCTTATTCAGGAGAGGTAATCAAGTTCTGGGATACCTATCTCCGTGATCCCAGGATGAAACTGAGTGCTGTGAGTTCCAGTGAAATTGATAAAAAAAGTTCATTCGGTCTTGATCCGATAACAGACAATCGTCCGCTTCTATATTTCGCCGGATGGCATCAGGCTACTCCTTTTTTCATCATTCTCTTAGTCCTCGTTGTTACAACAGGAATTCTTTATTTCAGATCTTCAAAAAGGAAAAATCTTATGTTTTTTTCCTTTCTTGGAACAGCTTTCATGATAACCGAACTTTATGTAATAAACAGTATGAGGGCATATCTTGGAGGATATCTTGAAACATCAAGCATTCTTCTTGGAATACTGATACTGGGAACAGCTTTCGGGACAATATTTTATGACCGGTTTTCTGATAAGCTTACCGCTTTTTACCTTATAGTTTCCATTACAGTAATGATGCTGATGCTTTTTTATGCTCCTCTTACATTTCCGATTTATTTAAAGATCGTGTGGATTACAGCGGCTCTTGTTCCTGCATCTTTTTTCATGGGAACTCTTTTTCCTAAAGCACTTGTCCGTGCAGACAGGAATCAAGTTACGACATACTATGCCATAGACACTATCGGGGCATCTGCAGGCTTGGTTCTCTTCTATATTTCAATACTTGCAGGGGGTTTTTCTCTTGTTGCAGTTCTTGCATTGACCCTTTATGCTCTATCACTCTTTATGCTTAAAAGCGTAGGATAACTATGTTTATACCTACGACAAAAAAGGAGATGAATAGTCTTAACTGGGATCGTTGCGATATCATTTTTGTCTCCGGGGATGCATATATCGATACATATTTTGACGGATGTGCACTTCTTGGCAAATATCTGATAAGCAAAGGTTTTAAAGTGGGGATTATTTCTCAGCCTGATGTGAACAGTGATGATGACATAACGCGGCTTGGAGTTCCTTCTCTTTTCTGGGGAGTAAGCGGAGGAGCAATGGACAGTATGGTTGCAAACTACACTGCTTCGGGACTCAAAAGAAAAGAAGATGACCTTACACCGGGCGGTATAAATAACAGAAGACCTGACAGAGCGGTAATGCGGTATGTCAACCTGATCCAGAGGTCGTTTAAGGAAAAAAAGCCTGTAGTTATAGGCGGAGTTGAAGCATCTTTGCGCCGTTTTGCACACTACGATTTCCATACTGACAAAATAAGGGGTTCAATTCTTGCAGATTCTAAAGCGGATGTTCTTGTTTACGGAATGGGTGAGCGGGCTGTTCTTGAAATTTCACAGAAATTGCAAGCAAATGAAAACATTGATAATATAGATGGAACCTGCCGTATGGGCAGGGATGTTCCTGATGGCTTTATTGAGCTGCCCCGATTTGAAGAATGTGCAGCATCAAAAGATTCGTTTTTAGAGATGTCGCAACTTTTCTTTGAAGCGTGCAGAAAACAAACAGGAGTTGCACAAAAACAAGGGAAAAGATTTGTTATTCAGTATCCGCCTTCTAAGTTGCTTTCCTCAAAAGAGCTTGATGAAATTCACGAGCTTGAATTTATGAGGGAAGTTCATCCGTTCCACGCCGCTTTGGGAGAGGTAAAAGCTGTTGAAACGATAAGAAATTCAGTTCTTACGCACAGAGGTTGTTTCGGGAACTGTGCGTTCTGTTCCATTTCTGCTCATCAGGGTGTGAGGATAACTTCAAGAAGTGAAGATTCTATTAAAAGAGAAATTGAAAAAATGGCATCAAAGCCCGGTTTTAAAGGGGTAATATCCGACCTTGGCGGACCGACTGCAAACATGTATGGATATGACTTGGTCAAAGACCATTCAAAACAGCTTTCTCTTTTAAGAAAACTGAGAAAAATAGAAGGTGTAAAGCACATATTTATCTCTTCGGGTATCCGCCATGATCTCATTGTGACAGATAAACAATATGGAATGGAATATTTAAGAGAGATCGTTGAAAATCATATTTCAGGGCAGATGAAAATAGCTCCTGAACACACTATTGAAAGTGTTACGAGACTTATGAGAAAGCCTGATGGGGAAATGCTTATTAAATTCAAAAAAATGTTTGATGAAGCAGTTTCAAAATCGTCAAAAACCCTTTTCCTCACATACTATTTTATTGCCGCATACCCCGGATGCAGTGAAAAAGAGCAAGTGGAACTTAAAAAATTCATATTAAAATATCTGAAAATAAATCCGAGACAAGTCCAGATATTCACCCCCACACCTTCAACAGAAGCTACAATGCTTTACTGGACAGAAAAAGAAAGTTGCGGCAACCCGATTTTTGTTGAAAAAAGTTTCAAAGGAAAAAAGCGGCAAAAAGAGATCGTTACAGCCAGAAACAGGATTTAGTGATTATCAGTCCTCTATGCTGAAATAGGTTTCAGAAAAGGCAGTATCAGGATAATGACCTGTAATAACAAGGTAGTTGTTGCCATTATCTTTGACATTTTAAAGGCACCTGGTTTTTATAACTTAGAGGCTACAGTGCTTTACTGGACAGAAAAAGAGATAATTGTTTTGAGAAAAAGATTTTAAAGCAAGCATTTAAAAATATACCTGTTTTATATTTGACAAAGAATTTTTAGTAGTTTACATTCAGTTGTGGTTTGTTAACTTTTTGTTTTGGAGGTCAATATGAAAAGAGTTCTTCTTGCTACCGAAAAGCCGTTTGCTGCCAGTGCTGTTGCCAAAATTGAAGAGATATTTGCCAAGGTGAATTATGAACTTATTAAACTCGAGAATTACGCTAGTGTTGATGAATTGAAAAATGGGGTAAAAGATGTCCATGCCCTTATTATTAGAAGTGACAAAGTTACATCTGAAATTATGGCGGAAGCACCTGAACTTAAAATAGTTGTAAGAGGTGGAGCCGGTTATGATAATGTTGACTGCAATGCAGCTTCAGAAAAAGGTATAACCGTCATGAACACTCCGGGAGTCAATGCTAATGCTGTCGCTGAACTTGCAATGGGAATGGCTGTTTATGTTGCCAGAAATCTTTTTACTCCTAAATCAGGAAGCGAGCTTCTTGGTAAAAAGATAGGAATTCATGCTTACGGAAATGTGGGAAAAAATGTTGCAAGGATTGCAAAAGGTTTCGGTATGGAAGTTTATGCGTTTGATCCTTTTATAAAAAAAGAGATTATTGAGGCAGACGATGTAAAGGTTGTTGATACTGTTGAAGAACTTTATAAAACATGCCAGTACATCTCCTTGCACATTCCTGCGAATGAACATACAAAAAAGTCTATAAACAAAAACCTTCTCTCACTTATGCCCAAGGGTGCTACACTTCTTAATACTGCAAGGAAAGAAGTTGTCTGTGAAGAGGGTCTTAAAATAATATTGGAAGAAAGACCTGACTTTAAATACGCCTCAGACATAGCTCCCGATAGTGCTTCAGAACTCAATGAAAAATTTGCAGGAAGAGTTTTCTTTACACCTAAAAAAATGGGTGCCCAAACTGGTGAAGCAAATGTCAATGCAGCAGTTGCAGCGGCAAACCAGATCGTCAACTTTTTTGAAAATGGTGATATAACTTTTAAAGTGAACTGATACTTCTTCGATCCCTTACCTCGTCCATAGTATAAAATGTAATGCTTTCAGTGCTTTCTTTTAATTATTAAAAAACTATTTGAAATTCGTAAATACTTAGTGTATAGTCTTTTAAGTGATTTTTTGTTATATTTTCAGGAGCATTGTTTTGATTAAAGCAATTTTGTTTTCTCTTGTTTTTGTTGTTGTTTTGTCTTGTGATAAAGGGGCAGGAAATGGAAACTATTTTTCTGTAACAGATACAGATATTTTTAAAAAATTAGATGACGAGGGGAGAGGGTTTTCAGAGTACTCTGATTTTAAGATGGAAACCAATGATGATGCCCGAATACCGGAAGAAGAAAGTGACGACGGAAAATATGTAGAAAGAGGTGAAAATGAAGTCCAGGATAAATATAATGTTCCGGATACCGAAAGTATTTTTTGTGATGATGACGGTGCACCTGATCATGATAAGGAGAGTGAAGATGACGATTTGGAAGAAGAGGAAGAGTTGTATGAAAAGGTTTGTGAAATACTTTCTCCTATTGAAACAGGAGTCTGTTCAGTTGTAACCGGTGATGAAAATCGGCTTCTTAAAGGAAATATTCTCGGCACTGAAAAAAACTATATAGGAGGGGAATTGCTTATAAGGAATGACGGTGTAATTCTTTGTGTAGGCTGTGACTGCAGCGGCTATCCTGAAGCGGTTGATGCTACTGTAATAACTTGTGCTCAGGGAGTCATTTCTCCGGGGATAATAAATGCTCATGACCATATAAGCTGGGCACATCACAACCCCAAGGTGTGGTTTGATGAAAGATTTAAGCACCGTCATCAGTGGAGATTAGGACAAGACGGACATACTAACCTGAGTGAGCCAAGCAATACTGACGCTTTAAAAAAAACATGGGGTGAAATAAGAAATATCATAGCGGGAACCACCTCTATGGCAGGTAGCGGAGGAGCTGATGGACTTGTCAGAAATGTCGATCAGAACTTTAAGAATACAGAAGGGCTTGGGAATGTAAGTGTTTATTACAATACTTTTCCTCTCGGTGATGTTAATGGTACGGTAAGAACAAGCGATTGTAACTATCCTTCAATAGATGGTGTACATCTTTTGCAAAACAAGTGTTATCTGCCCCATGTGTCTGAAGGGATAAACCTTGCAGCAAGGAATGAAATCCTATGTTTGTCAGGACAAAGAGAGGACGGCGTCAATTTGATCCAGGCTAACACAGCAATAATTCATGCGGTAGGAATTACTGCAATTGATGGAGAAATGCTTGCTCAAAGAGGAGCGGCAGTGATTTGGTCGCCAAGAAGCAACATCTCTCTTTACGGCAATACTGCACCTGTAACAATGCTTGCAAATCAAGGTGTTCTTATCGGTCTTGGTACGGACTGGGTCCCTTCAGGTTCAATACACATGCTCAGGGAATTTGCTTGTGCTGATTTTTTTAATTCAGTTTATTTAAACGGTTTTTTTACAGACAGGGAACTTTGGAAAATGGGGACGGTAAACAATGCTGCTGCACTTGGAATACTTGATGTTACCGGTGCATTGAGAATAGGGCTTGCCGGGGATATAGCTATATTTGACGGACTTGAACATCCTAATTTTTACAGAGCTGTGATTGCAGGAACAGAAAGAAGTGTAGCTCTTGTTATGAGAGGAGGAAAACCTCTTTTTGGAGATAAAGCTATAATGGATGCCATTGCAGGAACAGAAGATTGTGAATTTATTGATATATGTGGAACTGATAAAAAAATATGTCTTAAAGATGAAACAGGAAAAACTCTTGCAGAAATAAATGAGCATAATAAGGGATCTTATCCATTATTTTTTTGTGGAGTTCCTGAAAATGAACCTACTTGCATTCCTTCAAGATCAAGGACGATCGATGAACTGAATCCTTATACAGGAGAAATAACATTAGAGGATAGTGACGGTGACGGAATTCCTGATGTTGAAGACAACTGTCCCTATATTTTTAATCCGATAAGACCCATTGACGGAGGAGTTCAGGCAGATGAAGATGGAGACGGGATAGGAGATGCTTGTGACCCTTGTCCACTTTCACCTAACTCGAAAGATTGCCTAGTTCCCGATCCTAATGACAGGGACGGTGACGGAATTCCGGACATAGACGATAACTGTCCTTATCACTATAATCCAGATCAGCTTGATTCAGATGGAGACGGTGTAGGAGATGTGTGCGATCTTTGTCCATATACTCCTAACTATCTTGGAGCAGAATGTCCTCATGAGGAAGCAACTATATATCAGATCATGTCCGGCGAGAAACCTCTGAACCTGCCAGTCATTGTTGAAGGGATTGTAACTGCAAATTCAGGGAAATCATTTTACTTTCAAGTTGACCCTGAAGATCATGATGCCTATTTAAATGAAAAATACAGCGGAACTTTTGTGTATATCCCGGGTTCAAGCGCCATTGTTTCTCCAACTATTGGAGACAAAGTCAGGGTTGAAGGTAAAGTGGGCGAATACTATGGAGTTAGGCAGATAGGATTTGTGAGGGAAGTCAGTATCATAAAAAAACAAAAAGGAGTTCCATCTGCCAAGGCAGTTGATTCTGTCGATGTAAAAACAGGAGGACCATTTGCTGAGAAATACCTTTCTGTTCTTGTTCAGGTAGATCAAGTATCTGTTATGACAGAAGCAGATTACTATAATGAATTTATGGTTACAGGAGGACTTATAGTAGGTGATTATCTTTATAACTATGTAAATCCGCCTGCTGGAACCGAGTATCTCCATATTCGAGGTATAATGGGTTTTACATTTGGTAATTCAAAAATATATCCAAGGTTTGATGAGGATCTTTCAGTTGACAGATGCGTTGATGTTTTTTGTGATGAGAGTTGGTCTTTTTGTGAAACTGCCACAGGAGACTGTGTTGCGAAAGAAGGATTTTGCGGTTCGAGTCTCGATTGTTTTTATCCCGAGCCGGTCTGTAACCCTTTCAGCCACCAATGTGAGGAAGGGGACCCCTGTGAAGACGTCGAGTGTGATGAATGGATGGAGTGCAGTTATGACAGCGGAACTTGCGTTTATATTGAAAGTATTCTTCCAAATGGCAGTTTTGAAATTTGGACAGATCCCGGATATCCGGATGATTGGAAAGGTGTTTCAACTAATTTTGCAGCATCAAGGATAAAAAAAGAGACAGAAAAAGTTTATGAAGGCAACTTTGCCCTTAAGCTTGAAAATACTACTGCTTCCCATAACAGATTTTCATCTCAGCCGACTACACTCGGTGCGGGAAATTACAGGTGTGTTTACCAGGTAAGCGGTGGAGGAGATATCAGGAATGCCTATCGCAGAAACGGTGGGTACTCCTCTTATACAAACTACACCACAATAGTTGCAGATGACTGGATAGAGCTTGTTTATGACTTTACACTTTCAACGGAGATAACCGATTTTGAGCTTATTTTTTCTATTTTTGATACAAAAGAAGACCTTGGTCATATTAAGATAGACAATGTGATCTGTATTAAAACTCCCTGATAAAAATTATTTTCCCTTTTCCCAGTCCAATATAAACTTTTCCTGTATATCGGTCTCAGGGGATGGAAAAGCGAGACAGACGGGATCCAGATAGGTTTTTCTAAGATCGAATATTTCATCAAGGACATTGCCTCTATGGGCAAGCCCGTGTCTCATGAGCCAGCAGCCGACTACGGTGCCTGTCCTTCCTATTCCGCCCCAGCAGTGGATATAAAGAGGGATGTTCTCTGAGCGGAGCATATCTATTTCGTCAAGTATCTCTATCATGAGTTCTTCTGAGGGGACACTTTTATCAGGAATGGAAAATCTTCTGACAGTTCCCCCTTTTATTTCCGGCTCATCATTCATTTCAAGTATGTTTCTGAATATAGGGGAGTAGTCTTCCTTGTATTTTTTGCTGCTTAAAGACATTTCCCCTTCCTGCTGAAGATTTATGAAAGCTCTTATTCCTGCATCGTAAAGAGTTTGCAGGCGTAATTTATACATGAATTCATCTTCAGCCCCCGGAAAAGGTCCGGCCATAATTTCCCCCGGCATTACCCAGTAACTGTTCCTTATTGTTTCAACAGCCAAAGAAAACCTCCTTTATTAACGCATTTTTTGAGTTTAAGCAAAACCATATCGTAGTCAAGAGATAAAAAATTTAAAAAGATTGGAACTGAAAAATATTAGGCTAT
>SLOD01000184.1 GCA_007132725.1 Candidatus Sumerlaeota bacterium | reverse complement strand
TGAGATATTTAACTTCCCCGTTCTCGTCAAGAACCGGATAAGACCGTGCTTCAAGCCACGATTTAGTTTCAGGGATAAATTTTTCAATTAACGCAGGTTTTTTTGTTTTTAAAGCTTCAACTGAAGCACAGAAAGAGCAAGGTCTGTCCCTGCCGATAAGTTCGTAACACTTCTTCCCGATCGCCTGATCTGGAGACAGCCCTAAAAACTTGTAGCCCGCTTCATTGTAACGGAGAATGGTGTGATCAGGTTTCTGTATTCCGATAATATCAGGAATTGCGTTGAATAAACTTTCAAGCAGTCTGACACTGTCTTCACGATCAACGCCATTTACCCCTTTTACATTTTGTTCATTCATTGGTTGCCTTTTTCAATAATTTACATTTTTCTTCTTCAACCTATTGATTATATCTAAAAAACCTTTTTGAATCAAGAAACTTGACAAACGGCCTGCTTTTGTGTAATCGTTTAAGCGGTTATATGCTTTTTGGAGGAAAACGGTCATGAAAAAGTTTGCACAGTTTTTTAAATCCTTATCTGACGAAACAAGGTTGCAGATAATTGCTCTTTTAAAGATGGAGCCGGAACTTTGTGTCTGTGACATTGAAAATGTTCTTGCGCTTACTCAATCAAAGGCTTCCCGTCATTTAAGATATCTTCTTAATTCAAGGGTGCTTGCAGATGAAAGAAAAAATGTGTGGGTATATTACCGCATCAATGAAGAACTTGGTAAGCCTGAAAAAGATATTCTTGCAACTTTTTACAATTCGATAGACAAAAAACATATTGAAGAACTTCATCAAAAACTGGGTGAATGGAAAAAAGTTAAGGAAAGTATTGGAACATGTGACATTTAAACGGAGAATAAAATGGAGAACAAAATGGAGAACAAATCAACAGGGATCAGTTTTTTTGAAAAGTATCTCTCGTTGTGGGTAGCATTATGTATGGTTGCAGGAGTAATGATAGGAAAATTTATCCCTGCCATACCTCAGTTTCTTGGAAAATTTGAATATGCTCAGGTATCTATTCCAATTGCGATCCTTATCTGGCTCATGATCTATCCGATGATGATGAAGGTTGATTTTGCAAGTGTCAAAGATGTCGGCAGAAACCCGAAAGGACTTTTCGTTACATGGATTACCAACTGGCTTATTAAACCATTTTCAATGTATGTAATTGCATGGTTTTTCTTTTTTGTTGTATTTAAAGCTCTGATTCCACCTGATCTTGCAAGAGATTATCTTGCAGGGGCTATAATTCTCGGGGCTGCACCTTGCACTGCTATGGTTTTTGTCTGGAGCCATCTGACAAAAGGAAATCCGGCTTATACTGTTGTTCAGGTTGCAACGAACGATCTTATCATACTTGTTGCATTTACTCCGATAGTTGCATTGCTTCTTGGGATCAGCGGAATAACAATTCCGTGGGACACACTTTTTCTTTCAGTTGTACTGTTTGTTGTGATTCCGCTTGCAGGTGGAGTGTTTACAAGGAAAACTGTTATAAAAAAGAAAGGTCTTGAATACTTCAACACCAGATTTATCACTAAATTTAATAACATAACTATAGGCGGACTGCTTCTTACCCTTGTTATAATTTTTTCTTTTCAGGGAGATGTGATCCTTAACAATCCTCTCCATATTCTTCTTATCGCAATTCCTCTTACAATACAGACTTTTTTCATTTTCTTTGTTGCATATTTCAGTTCCATGAAGCTCTGTCTGCGTCATAGTGTCGCTGCTCCGGCAGGAATGATCGGTGCGTCGAATTTCTTCGAGCTTGCGGTCGCCGTTGCAATTGCACTTTTTGGACCAACTTCACCTGTTGCACTTGCAACAATTGTCGGAGTTCTTGTTGAAGTCCCTGTAATGCTTACTCTTGTAAAAATTGCAAATAAAACAAAACACTGGTTCCCGAAGGAGGAAAACCAATGAAAAAGAATATGATATTCATCTGTATCCACAATTCGGCAAGAAGCCAAATGGCAGAAGCTTATTTAAGACATTTTGCATCAGACAGATTTGTTGTATGGAGTGCCGGGCTTGAACCGGGAAACCTTAATCCGGTTGTTGTAAAAGCGATGGCACTTGACGGCATTGATATATCAAGGCACACCACAAATTCAGTTGATGAATTTATTGATGGACACATCAAATTCGATTTCGTTGTCACAGTTTGTGATGAAACAGCCGCAGAAGCATGCCCCTACTTCCCCGGACAAGGCGAAAGACTCCACTGGGGATTTCAAGACCCCTCAGGCTTATCAGGAACCGACGAAGAAAAACTTGCCCGCACAATTCAGATCAGAGATCAGATAAAAGAGAAAGTTAAGGGTTTTGCGGGGGAAATAGTTGGCTGAGGGTTGCTTTTTTCATCATCGGGATTGCATGTTTAATACAGGAAAAAACACCGCTGATACAGTTTACTCCTTGTAAATGGCTATCACTTCCGACCTGTCAGATTGTTTATAAGCACGATACATACCCTCAGTATTAAAGGATATAG
>SLOD01000054.1 GCA_007132725.1 Candidatus Sumerlaeota bacterium | reverse complement strand
TCATTGTTTTCTCCTGAATTACATTCCTATATGCATGTGGTTATTATGCCGCGGCAAACCTTCCCCGGCAACATAATATTTTATAAAATCAAGTTCTTCATCTGTTATATGTAATTTGTCTGAGGAATCCAAAAGGTTATTTATCTCTGCCTTTTTAATGATTTCTTCGGCAATTATTTGATCTACGATGAAAAGCCCACTGAAAACGCCTGTATTATATAATTTTTTTATCAAGTAAAGTTGTCTTTCAAGATCAACAATATGATTTTCTCTATCTTCTTCAGCACATTTGTCGATATAAAACGGGGCACCTTCGCTGCAAACATTTCTAATTTTGTTGTCTCCGTTTTTTTGATAATAAGCTAAATCTATTGCTTTTCCATTAGTGTGGTTGGAAAAAGAACCGTAAGAAAAGGCGACACCGACATCTGCTCCTGTCGCCAAACCATTTTTCTGACTTATTATCCCTATCCAAAGAGGATTTGTATTTTCAAAAACTTTTGTTGTTTCGCCAATAGCATATCTTACAGCCATGACAAGCTCTCTTGTTCCGAAACGGTAATTTGAAAACCGTTGAAATCTATAGTTTTCGTGTTCATCAACTGATTCTGTATCTGACAGAGGAAACTGAATTATCTCATCACACATTTCGCGAGTATAACCTCTTTCAATACATCTTGCTCCGTCTGAAAAAGGAAGATATCTGAATGACAACTGATAACTGTTGAAATGATCACCCGTTCCTTTGACCGCAACATATAAAGTCCTTGTTTTTTCTTTTGCAAAAACTGCAAGACATTCAAGCCCTGTATTATAAAAATCTATTTTTTCTCCGGCATCATAATCCTGCGGATTTCTTGAAGCGACAAGTTCCAGATCTTCATTATAAAGGAACAGATCGATATCTCCCATTGGAAGAAAAAATTCAAGACAAGCTTCCATATAATAACCTGTTCCGACATTGACTTTAAACCATGATTCGCTTTCTTTGCAACTGTGGGAAAAGTGTCTGGTGTTTGAATTTACTTCCATTGCCGATTCCGGAGAACTGTAAGATGTTCCACCATATGTTTCACATATCCTTTTTTCTGCATATTTTGAGCAACTTGGATCCAAATCTTCGGTCAAGTTGTTTATACATGAAAAATCGAGATCGCTAACCCCTTCACAATTTGGAACATTATCGGTCACAATCCACTTCCTGAAACAAACATCCTTTTCTATGATGCTGAAATTCCGACAAATATGATCTTGAGGACACACCTTTTCGCACGAATCTGCCGCAAGTGCACAAATTCCGTAAAAACAAATTCCTTCTAAACCATAAGAATCCATGCATTCATTGTCACACACACAAAGTTGCCCTGTAGTTTTATTTCCTGAAGAATAATTTTCATCCGGCAAATTTTTGTCTGTATCCTCATCATTGCCAATTACAGAAACACCGCTGCTGCATGAAATCAGAACAGATACTATTATTAAAAGAAAATTTTTCCCCATTCCTGCCTCTTAAAATTAGGATATTTCAAAGTACAAGTTTGAATTATCCTAAAGTCAACCTTTTTATTTTACTTTTTTCGCTCATAAAAAACAATGCCGACTCTGTTAATGTGGTCAATAACTTCAGGGTCACTTATGAGATGAAAAATTGAAAGATCAAAAGAGTAGGGTAAAAGCAGATCATCAATGTCTTCCATGATCCGGTAAAGTTTATGCATAGTAAGGTCATCTTTTCCTACAAGAGTCAAGTCAATATCCGAACCGGTTTTAAAATTCCCTTTTGCACGGGATCCGTAAAGAATCGCTTTTTCAACTTGGCTGTATTTGGTAAAAACATTACAAATAGAATTTATTACCTCTTCTTTGAGTCCGAATCTCATATTTGTCCTTTTTTGATAATATCGCTAAGCACATCAATAAGTTCTTTAAATTCACCAAAATAATCATGAACTATGGCATGAGCTATTTTTGCAGCAATCTCCCTATTATATGTGTGAGAACTCAGATTTCTGCTTTTTATCATATCCATCCACACTTCACCGTTTTTAACAAGTCCCCTTTTAAAAGCTTCGCGGGAGCTGTCTTTTGATCCATACAAATTAAGATGCCCCTGATCCTCAAGAAAATCTTTTAATGTGTTCCAGGCGAGCTGGTGAGTATATTCAAAAGACTGGATCATCCCCTGCTCTTCAAGTTCAGTCAGTTTGCGACTGTTTGCAAGTTCAACAGCTTTGCGCAATTGATCAAAAGCCTGTTCAAAATGTTTGAAACGCTGTACCCATCTAATATCGTCACTACTCATAAAAACTCCTTCACAACCATAAAAAAGTAAAAAACAAACGACTTAAAATATGATAACCCTGCCACATTTTTTTTCAAGGAAATATAAGAATGATCTGGTATAAAAAAAGTGGAGGAAAAGTTAATCGTGTTTAAACTGACTGAAGCCCATTGACACTTTAGGAGAAATTGAGATGAAGAAAAGGAGAAAGAAGTACGACAGAGAGTTTAAG
>SLOD01000108.1 GCA_007132725.1 Candidatus Sumerlaeota bacterium | reverse complement strand
TTAAAAAAGCAAAAAAAGAGCTGATAGTTCTGGACAGACCTGTAATTGTAGGAGGAGAAACTGTATCGGGATTTGTTCCTCCGAAAAATCTCACCGGTTTTTTTACTTCAATATATCCCATTGCCACCCGATATGGAATGACGGTAGGTGAAATTGCTAACCTCTTTAACGATCATTTCGGGATAAAATCAAAGGTCACTGTTATCAGAATGAAAAACTATTCAAGAAAGATGCTTTTTAATGAAACGGGACTCCCCTGGGTATCTCCTTCCCCCAATTTAACATCTGTTGATACCGCACTTCTTTACAGTGAACTTGGCTGGCTTGAAACAGTTAACCTTTCAATGGGAAGAGGAACTGGGCTCCCTTTTCAACTTATTGGAGCACCTTTCATTGATGAAAAAGAAGTTTTTAAAACTCTTCAGAAACAAAAGTTTGACGGACTTTCAATTCAGCCGGTACGATTCATACCGAAGGCAAAACACCATAAACACTTTGGCAAAGAGTGCGGAGGGATAAGAATTGAAATAAAAAACAGGGACAAATTTGATGCATTTAAGCTCGCTGTTGAATATCTGAAGGTGCTTGTTCAATTATATCCCGATCAATTACAATTTTCAAAAGAGTTTGGATTAATGTCCGGAAGCCCTCAACTTGAAGCTGAAATACGGAAAAACAGCTCTTTTGAAAAAATAGTGAAAATGGCTGATGAAAGCCGGCAGGAATTTGAAAAAATAAGAAAGAAATATCTTTACTATTAAAAGGTGTTGCCAGTGAAAGAGTATGAGGTGCCCCTAAACAGATTTGTCAACTTTTACCATTTCGATGAAGTAGTTTCCACTATGATGGAAGCGGAAAAGCTGATAAATAGCGGTGTAAGAAAAGGCATTGTACTTGCTGACTCCCAGACAGGAGGGTATGGGAGGAATAACAGAGCATGGTTTTCCCCTGATAACGGAAATATTTATATTTCATTTTTTAAAGAACAGGATGTGGAATTCATTCCTCAAAGAGCAGCACTTGCAGCTTTTAATACAGTTTCAGCTTTTATTGACGATGGCTCTGTGAAAATAAAATGGCCTAACGATATACTTGTTTCAAACAGAAAAGTAAGCGGTATTATTGCACGGTCTGTTATTTGCCGGAATGAAAAATATTTAATTGCCGGGATTGGCATGAATGTTTTTGTCCCTGAATACAAAAACTGCCAATTCGAATGGGAGCCGGGAGCAATAACCCAAAAAGTTTCAACTACTACAGAAAAGGTGTTGAATCGTCTTATTCTGGAAACAGATGCAGCTTTTTCTATTTGTGAAAAAGATGTTGTTAAAAAATTTACTTCAGCCGTAAAATGGATGGAAAAAATGAAGGTGCGCTATACTCAGGACAATTTAAGTTATAAAGACGGTCTGATAGCTGGCTTTAACAAAGATGGATCTGTAATAAAGATCCTTACCTCCAATGGTGAAGAAAATTTATCAACTTTATCAATATCTGCATTATGGAACAACTGAAATCAATTTTTGAAGCTCTGTATGCAAAGTACAACAGAAGGGAATTTGTTTCATACGATCCTCTTATTTTTCTGTACGACTATCCCGATAAAAAAGACAGGGAGATAGTTGCACTTATTTCATCCTCTCTTGCTTATGGTAGAGTTGCCCAAATTCTCAAATCTGTAGAAAGTGTAATTAAGCCGCTTGGTATGAATCCCCATCAGTTTATAATGGGTGCTTCTCCAGAATTCTTTAAAAAAGAATTTTCTTGTTTTAAGCACCGTTTTACATGCAGCAAAGAGATTACAGCACTGCTTCTTTCAATAAAAAGGGCTTTGAAACAACACGGGTCGCTAGAAGAACTTTTTTGTAAAAGCATTAAAAAGAGTTGTTCCATGATCGAAGCACAACATTCTTTTACAAAATACCTTAATGATGGAAAAGAGTCATATCTTTTACCGACACCGCAAAAAGGATCAGCCTGTAAACGACTAAATCTCTTCCTGAGATGGATGGTAAGAAAAGATGAGGTAGATCCCGGTGGCTGGGATAAAATCCCCGTGTCTTCTCTCATTGTTCCGCTTGATACACACATGTTGAAAGTTGCACAAAAATTTGATCTCACATTACGGAAACATGCAAATTTGAAAACAGCCCTTGAGGTAACAGATTCTTTTAAAAGAATAAATCCGGAAGATCCGGTCAAGTATGACTTTGCTGTTACCAGACCTGGAATTTTAAATATAAAGTCAAAAGATATTCAATAAAGCTTCTTTTCTTTGTATAATGGATCGCAGCATGATATACTGTTTTCGTTTTAAAGATACTTTAGAGTCAAAGATAGGGAAAGTGACATGAAAAGGACCTTAGCTTCAGCATTGCTGATATTATTGCTCACAGCTAGCTCTTGTGGTGACAGTGATGAAAAGGAGAATGATTCAGGAAACACGGGGAATACGGGAGACACAGGAAACACAGGGGACACAGGAGACACAGGAGACACGGGAGATACAGGGAATACAGGGAATACAGGGAATACAGG
>SLOD01000138.1 GCA_007132725.1 Candidatus Sumerlaeota bacterium | reverse complement strand
TTGCAATTTCCGGATTCAATTCGATTTTTTCCACTTCCATTTTCCCGCTAATAGTAAGCTTAACTCCTTTTTCTTCAACTTCTATTTTTTCTTTTTCAAGTTCCTTTTGAAGCTTGTACATCTCTTTTGCTTGTTTCATTTGATCCCACATAAAAGTATTTTTTTATTCGTAATAAACTCTTTTACTCTCCCCCTTATAATTAACGCTGGCAATAAGGAAAACAACGCTCATTATAAAAAACAAACTGGCTACAATGTTTGTTACAATAAGCTCCCCTAGTATTACTCCAAAAATATGGCTCGACACCACAGCAAAAAGTAGAAATAAACAGCCCGCTCCAATCATAATCGCCTTTCCGAAAGCAACCTCTTCTTCCCTTTTCTCTAATGCAAAACGAAAATAAAAAACGGCTGCAAAAAGAAAAGAAAGAGCGAGAAACACTCCCGTTAAAATCATACTTACCGTGATTAAAGTGCTTTCGGGATAAATCCAGTAATCAATTCCGCTATGAGAAAAAAACTTTTTTACCTCATTAAGTCCAAAAAAAGTTAAAACACTACTTCCTAAAAAAATCGCCAGTGTTGCCAGAACATAAACTTTTTCAATTATCTTATTTTTGATAAAGCTGATTGGTATTAAGCACAAGAACATTCCTCCGATTAAGAGGAAAGGACGAAAAAGAAAGATAACAACCGATACCGAGAAAGAATCTTTTACAAAGAAAAGAGGAAGCCCCATTGCAAAAAAATAAATAAAAATAAAGGTAAAGCTATAAAAAAAATAGTTAATTTTGATGTTTTTCTTTTCTTGAGCAACAAAATACATCTTGACCGCAGCTACCAAACAAACCATGGAGGCAGCAAAATTGAATAGAATGATTAAGGGAAAGTTTTGCATGTATAAAATTATCTATTAGGTGGATTTTACTCTCTTTTTTGTATTGTTGCAAGAGCTTTTAGCACTAAAAAACACCTCTACAAGAGGTGGTTTTTAGCCCACCCGTCCCAGAATAATCTGAGGATTAAAGTAAGTGGGTGCCTCAGTCACAGTCCACGGACTGTGAATCATATACGGCTCCCTCAAGATTATAATTCAGATTTTCGTTTTGAACGAGTAGGCACTTTCAGTATAACCCTCTCCAAAAATGTGTCAACCACGTTAGCAGTAAGATGCCGTTTACGACGTCTGCCGATGCGACAAGGTCGCATCGGACTACTAACGAGGTCAAGATTTTAAAATATCAGCCAACTGCTTTATAAAAGAAACTACTACTGGAGGAGCCATTAAACTGTAACTTTCCACACCGTTATCGTCTTTAATGGTCCACGGTGTTTCTTTTACTTCAACTTTTCCTTCTTCTTCGTTCCATTCATAGTTATACTCCGGAGTAAGCTCATAATGGGAAACAAACTCTTCTGCTTTTTCTACCGGAACGGAATTACGAAGAAGAATCTTCGGTATTCCGTAAAGACCAAAGGCTTGTTTGATAAGTTTTTCATCCATTTCCAATCTTTCTTTTATTGGTTCAATTCCCGCCTCATCACCCTCTTTTCTTTCCATTTTTACTTCACTACATTCAGGATTATCGCAAAGCAAATGAAACTCTCCACTATTTTTATCGTAATCAATTTTAGATGTAGGTAACAGTTTTAAATTTCTTGAAGTATTACACTCTGGGCAGATTTTTCTCCACTTTATTCTTTCATCAATTACCTGTTCAGGAACATCAATCAACGCAAAAAAGTCCGCATCATCACGGTAGCCGATAAGATCTCGGAAGAAAAGAGAGTAAGATATCTGATCCATGTTACGTGGAAATCCGTCTATAAAAATTACTTTTCTTCCTCTTTTGGCAATCTCTCTTTTAACTAAGGTGAGAATAAAATCCGTTGGGAGTAGCTTTGTCGTACTTCTTCCCTTTAAAATGTCCATTATCTCATCTAAAGATTGCCATCCGCGGTAATTTTTCTCTAAAAAAGAAAGAAGTTCTTTTTTCTTTTCTTCGTTTTTCAGTTCTTCGTCGACATCTCTTATCATGTCTCCAATAGAAAAATGGTCTATTTTCTTTGGATCAATAACCTCGGCAAGCATTTTAGAGTAAGTCCCTTTTCCGGCACTCTTTTTACCTAAAAGATAGATAATAAAAGCGCTTTCTTTTAGATAATCTCTAATCTCCTCGATTTCATCTCCTGCTTTAAATGCAAAATACTTTTTTCTATCTTCAGGGTCAGCAAGATCAAACGGACGATCATTATCCATCTTTGTCTTAAAAATAGGAAACTCTATGTCTTTCATTTAAATTAGATGTTTATCCTTATATAACAAGGTTAATTTCGGACAACTTTTTATTTAATAATTCTTTAATTTTTACCGTTTTTCTCTTGGTAATTTTTTTTAATAATATCAACCGCCTCCTCGGGAGTATCAACCAAGGTATATATATCAAGATTTTCTCCTTTAATTGTTCTGTGTTTGTGGCAAAGCTCTTCTCTTATCCAAGAGAAAAGAGGCTCCCAAAAATCCTTTCCAACAGCAATTATCGGCCCTTTTACCGGTGTTTTGTTGG
>SLOD01000061.1 GCA_007132725.1 Candidatus Sumerlaeota bacterium | reverse complement strand
TTCTCTTCCATTTTCGGATCAACAGAGGAAAAATATATATCTCCGTTCCCTCCTGCTCCGAAACTCCACACTCTATTTGCATAAAAAACTGTTCTTGTTTCTTTAGTTTCGGGAGAATAAGCCATCAAAGCATTTTGAACAGCCCAACTGTTAAAAAGTATCCATTCTCCGTTGCTCAGTCCGTCAACTTCAAAAAAACCTATATCTTCAGGACTATAAAATGGAGAACCGTCTTCCACTTCAATTTTTTCGGGATAGTCACTTTCAGTATCACTTTCTTCGTCAGGAGAATCCATGTCATTTTCAGACTCCGAATCATTTTTTGTATCTTCATCGTTAAATTCATTATCTTTGTCACCTTCAGAAGAATCTGAAAGATCTGGCGACTCGCCATTTTCTTCCTCTTTGTCCTCTCCCTCTCGTTCAGTTTTTTCAACACAAAACCCGTCAACACACACTTCTCCCTTTTTGCAATCAAGAATCGTTGTGCATTCTGTCAACTGCTCTGTTTTGCATGAAAAAGCAAAACAGGTTGCAAATATTACGGCACAAGGCAGTGCTTTTTTCATTGAAAACTCCCTTATTCGCATGTTTTTTCTTCATTATTTCCAAAAATCTGCCCAACTTCTTTGCAGATGATATTTTCAAGAAGATGGTCAACCTGGCAATGAGGAAGTTCAGGGTTATCATAGACATGAAAAACTCCGCCAACTGTCTTAAAACTTTCAAATAGTGGAGATATATCAAGCAGTTTGTCATTGCTGCCAATAACAAAGTCTCCGGAAACAACTTCAAGAGAGACAAAACCGCTTATGTGTTTAAGGCTGCTGTTGTAAGATATGAGAAATTTATCAAAACATTTTTCAAGGCTGGTAAAACCTGAGATGTTTTCGAGAGAACTGTTTTGGGATATTTGAAATCTCCCAACTTCATTGAGCTTTTCAAATCCTTCAACAACTTTCAAGGAAGGAAGGTCAACAAGGCTAAGCATTCCTCCTATTTGTTCAATGTTTTTCATGGCTGAAGTATCGTTAAAATTTTGTGCCATATAAACCTGAAAAGTGCCGCCGACATTTTTAAGATTTTCGAGTCCTTCAAGATTTTTAATATTTCCAGCACCCATAAGATAGAAATGTTCGCCAACTTTTTCAAGAGAAGAAAGAGCTTTTATATCTTTTAATCCCCAAACATTATAAAGTCTAAAAGTAAGCCCGACTTCTTTAAGGTTTTCAGCACCGGCAAGATTTTCCAGTGACTCCATATTTTCCATCACAAAGCTTCCGGGCATCTTTTTTAAGCTGGAGAGTATTTTAACATCTTTAAGGTTCTTAAGATTGTTCAGCTCAATACTTGCATTAAAAACAGAAACTTCTTTTCTGTCCTCCATTCCGACACGCACAAGGTTACTCAATGCTTCAAGTGATTCAATATTGGGGTTGCCTGATATTTTTATGTCTCTCCCGACACACTTTAAACTGCTTAAAGGATCAAGCGATGTTATCTTGTCCCCATATATCCACATAAGTCCTTCAATTTCAGTTATTCCTTCAAGAGCGTCTATTTCATCTTGGGTTTCAGCCATGAAATGACCAAAAAACTTCTTATCGCCGCAATCGATCTCAGCATCTTCATAGTCAGATTCATCTGGCGACTCTTCATCATCAACTTCTTGAGAAACATCAGGCTCTTCAAAAGAATCGTCTGTTTCTTCAACCACTTCCCCATCTTCATTTACAGCAGATTGATCATCATCGTTTACTATATTGTCCAAGTCATCCCGGAGATCAACATCTTCATCATTCAATTTCTGAGAATCTTTCTCCGAACTGCATGAAGCAAACAAAATTGCTGCAAAAACAATGAACAATGCAGCAAAAACCTTTTTGAAAAAGCAACCAAACATTTGACACCTCCAAAAGTCAATCAACACTTGCTTTTTACACCGCCTTATAAAGTGTTGCGACTCTTTTGATTAAGGAGTACAAAGAGCGTGCGGGTTAATTAAGAAGAACCGCTTTGTCTTTATTTTCAGCCTGTTTAAATGAACTGGACGATACATATTTATAAATGAAGTAAAAAAATTTGTTGTTGTTTATTATCTCGTGGAGGCTGAAATGAAAAAAACGACTTCTTTACTTTCAATCATCTTAGTTCTGTTTTTTGCAAATGTTTCATGTATCACAGAAGAGAGTGATGAAGGTGATGGAAAAAATGGAACTGTCAAAACTGACGAAACTTCTGATGGAGCCGGAGAAAAAGAACATCCGGACGATGAAAGCGAAACTGGTGAAAACAAAAACAACGAAAACGGTGATGATTTTTGCGGACCGGGACTCACAAGGGCAGAATGGGAATCTGAAGAATGGAAAAACGGCGATGATGACGGCGATGGAATTCCAAACTGGTATGAATGTCCCGAATGTCCATGCAGAGACAGTGACGGGGACGGCATTCCCGATTATCTTGACCTTGACAGTGACGGGGACGGAATTCCCGATTATGAAGAGTGTCCTCCTTTGAACTATGATACATGTACTCCTCTTCAGTGGGATGGAATGGAATGTATAAATGACACCGCA
>SLOD01000098.1 GCA_007132725.1 Candidatus Sumerlaeota bacterium | reverse complement strand
TCGTCTTCACTCTCTTTTAAATCACTTTCTTCATCATCAGTTTCGGCACTGTCAGGGTGTACACATATACCGTCAATACACTCTAAGCCGTCTCTGCATGATCCGTCATTGAAACATGGTTTCCCCTGTTTGCCTGTGTCGGGAAGTTTAAAGTCGGAACAACTTACAGCTAAAAAAGTCAACAAAATGAAAATAAAGTAACGACCCATATTCCTCTCCTGAACTTAACAGAAAACATTATTTTATCAGAAAGCTTTGCCAAATCAAACAAAACTTCAGTTTGACATCAACTTGTTTTTCTGTAAAAATATTAGAAGTGTTTTTTGAACTTGATCAAGAGCAACAGAATGGCAGACCTGATAAAAATATTTATTGCCGGATTCACTCTCGCAAATGGTCCATGTCTTTTTTTCTGTGTCCCTGTGATCATTCCTTACATAGCTACGATGCCTGACGGTGAAAAAACTTCCTCCGGCTGGAAAAAGGGATTGAAGTTAGTGCTTATTTTCTCTTTTTTCAGGCTTCTGGCATACTCTATGCTCGGTTTTTTTTCAGTGGTGGCATATCAGTTCGTATTCAGGTTCATTGCTCCGGGGAGCAGATATCTCCAAATAGTTCTGGGAATCATTATTGTTGCTGTAGGGGCGACTTTTCTGCTCAAACAAAATGTTTTATCTTCAAATAAGTTGTGCAAAAAAATACATGAACAGACTGGAAAAAGATCGGGATTTAATATGGCTCTTCTTGGACTGCTTGTCGGGTTTTCTCCCTGTCCTCCTCTTCTGGCAACATTAACTTATATTGCAGCAACTGCACAGAATCCTGTTGCAGGGACAGTATCAGGGTTTTCGTTTGGACTTGGAACACTTATAACGCCCCTTATTCCTTTAGGAACTACGGCAGGCTATTTGGTAGATAAAATGAAAAGCACTCCTATGGCACTCTTAACGATACGGTTGATAAGTGCCGGGATTTTAACATATTTTGGAATAAGACTGATTTTATTTTAAGAGAGGTAAGATAATATGAGATCTTTTAAGTTTTGGGGAAGAATAATACTTGGTTTGGTGGTGGTATTTTTATTTATGTGTGCAAATTTAAGAAAGAAACAGGAGGTGGAGTCTGTGACTGGCAGTACAGAAAAACTTTCCGGTGAAACCACAGAAAATTTTGAACCGGCTTACATTGCCCTTCATAAGAGCGGGGAATTGAAAAAACGGGCGGATAAGCTATGGAAAATGATGGATAACTGCACTATATGTCCAAGAAAGTGCGGTGCCAGAAGAAATGAGGGAAAAGAAGGGTTTTGCGGAGCATCTTCCAAGTTGGTAGTATCGTCCTATCATCCTCATTTCGGGGAAGAAAGGCCTCTTGTGGGAAGAGGCGGTTCAGGAACGATTTTTTTCTCTAACTGTGCTCTAAGATGTGTGTTTTGTCTTAACTGGCAGATAAGTCACGGAGGACAGGGAAATACCGTTTCAATTCAGGATCTGGCTCAAATGATGCTCCATCTTCAAAAGATCGGGACACATAACATAAACCTTGTCACTCCTACTCATTACCTGCCCCATATTTTAAAAGCTCTTGATATAGCTGCCGGAAAAGGACTGAGACTCCCGATAGTTTATAACACTTTCGGGTGGGAGTCTCTTGAAGTACTTAAAATGCTTGATGGAATCGTTGACATATACCTTCCTGATTTCAAATATATGGACAGCAAGATGGCGGCTGAATATTCTGCGGGGGCTTCATCATATCCGGAAATTACCAAAAAAGCATTTATTGAGATGAACCGGCAGGTTGGAGTTGCTAAGCCGGGTAAAGACGGACTTGTAAAAAGAGGGCTTATGGTTCGTCATCTTGTAATGCCTAACCACATAGACAACACGAAAGAGATTCTGAAATGGATATCGGAAAACCTGCCCAAAGATACCTAAATCAATATTATGGCACAATACACTCCTCTCTATAAAGCCAAAAATTTTCCCCAAATTTCGAGGCGATTAACCAGAGATGAATATTTAGAAGCTCTAAACTATGCAAAAGAGCTGGGTTTAACTAATTTGGATAGAAGGTAGTGATGCACCATTTTTCAATCTTTCCTTGTCAAGCACATAACCACGAATTGCAAAATCCCGCAGAACATTTATTGCCCATTGACGGAACAGCGTTGCCCTTTCGGAATTTACCCTGAAACCAACCGCTATAATAGCATCAAGATTATAAAATTTTGTTACATATTCTTTTCCATCTTCGGCAGTATGTCGGAAATTCCGACATGCTGATTCTTCAATCAATTCACCGGTTTCAAATATTTTCCGGAGATGTTCAGTGATAGTACTGCGACCTTTTTCAAAAAGAATGCCCATCAATTTCTGAGTCAACCATACAGTTTCATCTTCGATCCGGACTTCTATTGTGTTTTTTCCAGCCTGTTTTGTGAAAATAAGAAATTCGGCTGTACTGCCCTATGTGCTAATATAGTTGTCGCCTCAAACTTAGGAGGAAGACATGCCGTATTCGAGTTCGGTCAAGCGTGGAATTCTGAAAAGAGTTTTACCGCCTGAAAGTAAAAGTATCAGAAG
>SLOD01000141.1 GCA_007132725.1 Candidatus Sumerlaeota bacterium | reverse complement strand
CTATATCTAGGTGACCAAGTGTAAAAGGGTCAAAACTTCCTGGATAAATTGCCTTTTTTTCCATATTTCACTCCCAGTTATATAAAAAAGTAAGGTATGTTCCCCCAAATTTTTTTTCCTTAAGACTCCAGCCCCTCACAAATAGCTCAAAAGGCTCAAAAGACTCTCCGCTTTCGATTCCAATGACACACACTTTGTCAGCAACCTCAGAGTCTGTTAAATTTTTAATGAGTTTTGGAATCTTAAACTTCAATTTGTATGGAGGATCGATATAGATTGCGCTGAATGATGTTCCCGTAAATTCAAAAAGGTTTTTAGAAAAAGCATCTTTTTTCAATATCTTAAAATCATCTTCCATGCCAATACCGGCTACATTTTCTTTTATCTGTTTAACTGCATTGAAGTCATTTTCAACTAAAACCGCTCTCTTAAACCCTCTGCTTACAGCCTCAAATCCCATAGCTCCCGTTCCTGAAAAAATATCTAAAAATAAGCGGTCATTAAAGTCAATCATCGAAAAAAGTGTGTTAAAAAAGGCTGCCCTGACCTTTTCTTCTGTCGGTCTCAAATCAGTATGGGGAACAGTTATACAGCAACCTTTAAGTTGCCCTGAGGTAATCCTGACCTGCATTTTACGGACATGCTTTGATCAGTTCTTCAACTTGTGCCCTGTCTTTGGCGTTTGGAGCAAGTTGAATATATCTTTTATAATTTGTGCAAGCTTCTTTCTGATTTTGCAAATGGGCATAAGTTATTCCTAAAAACTTATAAACCGAGGCATTTGAAGGACTTATTTTAGAGGCACGGACATATTCATTTAAAGCTTCTTTGAATCTTCTTTCTGAAATAGCAGTGTGTCCTGCCTGAAGATGTTTGTTAAAAAGCTCTGCCGTACTCGGTTTAGGCTTAGGTTTAGGAGGGGGGGCAGGAGAAGTAGTTTCAGCAGGGGGAGGAGGAGCAGCGGCAGGTTTTTTTTCAGGGGGAAGTCTTTTGACAGGGGCAGGTTTTTTAACAGCTTTTTGACGGGCAGGAGCTCTTTGCTTAGACACCTTTCTTTCCCGTGGAGCTTCCGGCTTCCTTTCTTTTACAGCTACCTCTGTATCTTTTTCTATTTCTTCCATTTCTTCTGCTTTTTCAGAATCATCTGTTTTAACAGTTTCAGTAAGTTTTTCCAATGGCTCTTCAACTGGCTGAACTTTTTCTTCAGGTTCCACAATGTCTGCCATTTTTTCAGAAATATCTTTTTCCGGCAGATCCTTTTCAGGGGCTTTTCCGGTAAAAACAAATATCAGCACGACCACTATTAAAATAACAGCTCCGGCAACACCTGAAATAATCCCGAAATTAGGGGGAAGCTTAAACTCCTTTTTTTCTGATTCAGACTCCGGATACAGTTCTTTAATTATATTGGCTATTTCTTCTTGATCTTTATTGGGCTTTTCATCAAAGAATTCATCGTTGAGAGTTATTTTTTTTTCAGCCTTTTTTTTGTTTTCTTGTTGCACGTTGCCATCTTCAGTGCTTTTTTTCTGCTGCTCAGGAACATCTTGCTGTGTTTGAGCAGATATTTGATCTGTATCCTTTGTTTCTCTTTGTTTTTCAGGCGACTTTTTTTCTTCCCCTAAAGAAACATTGTCGCTCGCACACATCGGACAGACTTTCATAACATCAGGAACTTCCGCAGAGAATCCGCAGTTATTACATGTAAACTTCATGTCCTACCTATTTTAACGGTTTTGCTTTAATTACCGGCTTACCATCTTTTTCTTCAATATTAAAAGAAACATCGGAGCATCTATATTTCGCCATTATAGAGGCTCTGTTCGTTCTTATTTTTCCGATAAAAGCTTTTTTTTCTTTTTCTGTTACCTTCTCTCCATGAGCTTCTTTTATTTTACAGTAATCTTCCCATAACTGATCAAAAATATCTTGTGAAGTCGGCTCCGGCTGAGATTTCTGGTCAGAAACTGAAATTTCAGGAGCAACATTGTTTGCCGCTATCTGAGTTTTTTCATCGTCCTCATCATGTTGGGAGGGCGGAGGAGCATGAGAGGAAACTTCTTTCTTTTCAGGAACTTCCGGCTCCAATGCTTTTATGGGTTTTTTAGGGGTATCATCTTCAACATCTCCTGTTCCAAAAGGATCGGGGATATCTGTACTTATTTCCCGGGTAATTCTTTTTGCAGATATATGCGGCATATTAACACCACCATTGATCGGGGGACTTTCTATCCCTGATGAAATTCCGTCCCTTTCTTCCTCTATCTGATATTTGGATATAAGAGTGTTTAAAGCGGCAACTGTGATATCTGCTCCATGAGAATATTTTTTCAGAACAAGTTTCTCTCCCACCCTCAATTTTGAAACATCCGCTGCAAGTTTTCTGAAAACCCTCACGATCTCATGCGTTACAATAAAGGTAAAAAACAAAAGAATTATGATGGCTCCAAGGGTGTAGAGAATAGAGAACAGAACAACTTTTCTGTATTCTTCCCAGTGAGGTAGATAGGATGTCATCGAAACAATGGTAACTTTATTTTCAAACATTTCAAAAGGTAGAGAAAAACTGTGGAGATGCGTCCACCGGTTCAAAGTTTTTGAACCGGGCTGTTTTATAAGACGGGCGATTGTTTCTTCCACTGTGTCGCTTCCGCAACTTTGCTCCATTTTTCTCCACTTGTCTGTTTTGGTTTCAGATACAAATTTTTCTCCAAGAAAAACCCTGACCGGTGCAGTAAACATATCAGCATCAAAAGCACGGGTAAGTCTTCTTGCACTCACAACAGCAAAAAGCTTTCTCCCTTCCCCGGGAACATCCTTAAATACCGGAACAACTCCCAGCACATAATACATATCATCCAGTTCAACAGCACCGTCAGAAGCAATACCTGACTTCAACGCTCTTTCAACAGCCGGGATTCCTGAAAAATTGTCCATTATTGTCAAGTCTCCCGAAACAAATTCTCCTTTATCATTAATTATCGCATAACTTTCAGGAGACTTTATATCCGAAACATTTATCGGAGCATTTCTTGAAGCTCTCGTAAAAGAGAGGTCATGTGCAATATAAAAAGAATTACTTATGAGAGAATACATTGTGTTTTTAACCACTTCCTCAACCAGTTTTGCACTGTTTTGCGGACCTTGCTGTAAATCTATTCTGTTTAGAAAATTTTTAAACAACATGAAGTCCATGAACGAGAGAGCGGCAAGTATGATCGCCATAAAGAAAAAGACTTTCAGTTTTAATCCTAGGTTTCTCAGCATTTATTTTGTCTCCCGAAAATCAAAAACAATTTTCTTTTCAACGCCTGGCTCCACCAACGGTAGTAGTGTATGCTCCAGCCGCAACACTTTCAACCTGCCCGTTTTCTATTTTATAGCCCAAAGCCTGGTTTGAGCTTACCACTACGATAAAATCTTCCTGATATATCCACCTGGCTCCATAATATATTCTGAAAGTATAGGTTCCCGGAGAAATGTCTGTAACCTCAAAACTGTTAGAGCCTTCAGAAAATCGCATCAATTTACCCGTACCGAGTACATTTATCTGTATTTTATTCCAATGGAACCTTTTATCAACAAGCCGATATTCTCCCGGGGTTAAAAAAGAGTATGTCATGGAACCGTCCGCAGGAACATCCAGGCGGGCAACTGGAACATCTTCTCCTTCCCGATAAAGTTCAAATTCCCTTGGAAATTTTTCTTTGTTCACAAGATTCAACTGCCCCTTAATGGGAAACAGCATACTTTTTCTGTCAACAGATATTCCTTTAAGATTGACTGTATCTGAGTAGCTGGAAGAGGCATCATATCCTTCTATCACGGCAGTATAATACTCTCTCTCACGGGCTCTCGGGATATCCACAACAGGCATCTTCCAGTAACCATCCGTTATTTCAGGGGGTTTTTCCAAAACTCTCTCTTTCCCCCGCCTATAGTTTACAAAAATCCTAAGTTTGCTTCCGTGAATTTCGGCAGTAAAAGTTGTAATAATTAAAAATAACAAAACAACTAAACCCCATTTGCCGCTCATACAGCTTCTCCTTAACTGTCAGTCAGATGCTTCCGGTTTTTTTAAAGACTTTTCAATCTTTTTCATAAACTTCTTTATCTCCGCAGCCTGCTCTTTATCTTCTGATATTTTTATTGCATTTTCAAGTATTTCAACACTTTTTTCAGGCTTGCCCGCTTTTTCCCATGCTTCAGCAAGCCCCACTATACATTTTATACTTCCAGGATCAATATCAAGAGCTTTGTCAAAAAATGAGATCGCTTCAGAAAACATCTCCATTGTAAGCTTTGAAACTGCCATGTCATAAAGTTCTTCTATGTCGGCATTGTCTCCTAAAAACTGTGCTTCAGCTTCTTTCACTTCTTTAATGGTTCCGGCTAGATCCTCTTCTTTCCCTACAGGCATTATTTCTTTGATCCCGGCAAGAAAGCGACTGTTTGGATAGTTCAGCAAAAGTTCCTGAAGAAGATGTGTTGCACTTGTAAAGTCTTCAATGCTTATATAAAACTCAAGTTCATCCAGTTGAGTCTGGGGAGGCTCCATAAGTTCGGAAAGTATGTCCGATGTTAAGTTTTCAAAATCAGACTTATCGTCGCTTTCTTTTTTATCTCCGGAAAGAAGCGTTCCTGATGTTATATCGGAAAGAAGGTCTTCTTCCTGTTTTTCATCTTTTTCCGGATCTGCAACAGCAAAATCGGCAACACCTTCTTCTTTTTCATCATCATCATCATATTCGCTTATAGCAACAAGCTCCGGATGGCCGGCTTCCGCTTCTTTGTCTTCGTCTACTGGAGACTCGCCTGAAAGAATTTCTTCACTTGATATTCCCGCTTCATTCAAATCTTCGAGAAAATCTTTTATCATTGCTTTTCTTTCAACAACTCTCTGATCATCTTCTCCGACAATAGATCCTGCATCTGCCAAGAGGTCATTCGCTTCTTTTATGTTCCCTTTCTCTATCATGAGGTCTATAAGAACTACTAAAAGATCTCCTGCCGTATTCATTTCTCCGGATTCTATGTAAGCTTGAATAAGAATATCGAGTGCTTCCGGAGATGTTTTCCACTCCCGGCAGGACTGTATCCTGTCTATGGCTTTGTTAAAAAGTCTGTAGCTTATAAAAACTTTTGATTCTTTTATTACAGTCTCTATATCCTGTCCCGGACCTGCAACACCGGCATCTCCGCCTGTTTCTCCGGCTTCCTCGTCAATATCAACATCCATATCAATTACCAAGTCAACTTCATTTTCCACCAAATTTTCATCAAGGCCGCTTGAAGAACCTTCTATTTTATCAGAAATGATGCTTCTTAATTTGCCGTCTTCTTTCAGAGCAGACAAAGCTTCCCTGTCATCAGGTGCCATTTCCAGAATTTTTCTATAGATATTATCCCTTTCTGCAAAACTCTGTTTTTTGCCTAAAATTACAGCTATCTGCTTATAAGTAGCTATGAGTTTTTGTTTGTTTCCCAGTTTTTCAAACACAAATGCGAGTTTTTCAAGAAATTCTATGGCATCAGGATCATCAACAATAAGTTTCTGTAGTACAGTAAGGGCATTGGAATAGCTGGAGTTTCTAAGATAAAGGTTTACAAGGTCTTTCCCTACTTCTCTGTCGTTGTCTGTTGCGGTATACAGCAGTTTTAAGGTTGCCGCATATTCATTGACTTTGTTCGAACCTTTAAGTTCACCGGCTAAAGGCAAAAGAAGCTTTTCCGCTTCATGGTACATTTTTTCTTCAACAAGAAGACTTGAAAGTTTCAACACAAAGTTGATATTGCCCGGGCTTAGCTCTACAATTTTTCTAAGAATATTGATCGCGGCAGCCTTGTTTCCAGCCTGGGCATAATAGTTCACAGCTGTTTGATATCTCATCAAAGCATCTTTTGTAAGACCGCTCTGTCTATCATAGTCAGCTAAAAGTACATTGATCTTCCCATGCTCGGGGTTAAGCATCAAAGCTTGCTTTAAAACAGCTTTGGCTTTGTTCAGAAAACCTTTTTTTTCAAAAATATGTGCGGCTTTTTCATACAGACCTATAGCCTTTTCTTCTTTTCCACTTCTTGCATAAAGTTCTGCCAGCCGGACATAAGCTCTGTCATCATCGGGCCTCTTTTTTATTAATTTTTCAAACTCTTCTATTTCAGAGTAAGCTTTTTTTCCCTTAAGCATGGACAAGTATCCCTCTTTCACTTACCGGTTCAATATCATGATCATTTTTTCACTCTTTCCACATATCTCAGTTCATCAACATTTATTTTTATTACATCTCCTGTGGAAATGAACAATGGCACCATTACCTGGCCTCCAGTTACAAGTTTTGCAGGTTTAAACGATGTAGTTACAGTATCTCCTTTAAACCCTGGATCTGTTTCAGCAATTTCAAGCTCTATAAACTGCGGAAGATCTGCTGATATTGGAGATCCGTTATAGAACTGTACCGTCATTTGTTCGTTTTCTTTCATAAAGGGAATAACATCTTCAAGAACTTTACTGTCTATTGAAATTTGCTCAAAAGTTTCCTTATCCATGAAATAGTATGTGTCTCCATCTCTATAAAGAAATTCCATTTCTTTCTCTTCAAGATCAGGTTTATCAACTTTTTCTCCGGACAGAAAGGTCCTTTCTGCGATTGAACCGCTTAGAATGTTCTTCAATTTTGTTTTTATAACGGCTCTCCTTTTTTGCTGGATATGCACCATATCTACGATCTTATAGGGTGTCCCGTCTATCTCTATTCTTAAACCTTTTCTAAAATCGGATGTTGAAATCTGCATTACCGTCTCCTGAAAACTGTTATAGCCTACTGCTTCACACAAAACCCTTTTAATTAAAGGCACTGTATCGTAATGTCAAGCTTATTTTTTGTCAAGTTTTACATAAGGTTGTTCTGTAGCAATAAAGTATTGAAAAAAACCCTCATCTCTCCATCTCATGCAATATTGAAATGAGTCCTTTTAAAGCGACAGCATAGGTATGTTTGCCAAAACCGCACACAAAGCCATCAACAATATCAGCAATATAAGATTTTCTGCGAAAATGTTCTCTTGATAAAATATTGGAAATATGAGCCTCTATGCATGGCTTACCAAATAAAATCAGTGCGTCTCTGAGTAAAACGCTTGTATGAGTATATGCTCCGGGATTTATAATTATTCCATCTGAGGCACATTCGGCTATTTTCCTGGCAAGTTCTCCCTCAATGTATGAATTGACAAAAACAAGCTCGACTCCACTTTCAACAGCTTGGTTTATAAGAAGTGTTTCAAGCTCTTTTCTTGAAAACTTTCCATAAACCTCAGGTTCACGACAACCGATTTTGTCAAGCAAAGGGCCTTCTATAAGAGCTATTTTCATTTTATATCCTCTTCTTTGTTTATTTCATCCCACCGGAGCTCCGACCATAATGTCAAAAGCCAATCAGCTCTGGGGTCAGTTTCCGCAATACCGGCAACATAAGAAATATCTTTTATCAAAGGTATCCCCCTTGATTCATAAAGCTTCGATGCCATATCAGAAGCGTGGAGCCAGTTTTTTTGTTTCAGTGCAAGAAGCATCATCGTTTCTGTTATCATCAGGACACCTCTCAGGGAAGGGTTAAAAAAATGTTATCAGACACTTTTTGGGAGGTCAAGAAAAGTTGCAATAACAAATTTATTCTGATAAAAATTTATGAGTTTTTGCAGGCTTCACAGGAGAATTTGTGATGGGGAAAGTTTTGAATTCAATAATAAGTGTTTATGACAAAAGAGGTTTGGTCGCATTCGTTTCTGAACTTAGCAAAATGGGCGTAAAGATCTATTCAACCGGAGGCTCTCATAAAATGATAACGGAAGAGGGCATTAAAGCGACAAAGATCGAAGACTACACCGGTTTTCCCGAAATGATGGACGGAAGGGTGAAAAGTTTGCACCCTAAAGTCCATGGAGGCATTCTTGCCTGCAGAAATAATGCGGAACATATGAAATCTGCAAAAGATCACGGGATTGAAATGTTTGACCTGGTAGTTGTAAATCTCTATCCTTTTCAGTCTGTTGTTGAAAAAGGCGGAAACATGGATGAGATCATTGAGAATATTGACATAGGTGGGCCTACTCTGATAAGAAGTGCGGCAAAAAACTTCAGGAATTGTGCTGTTGTTACTTCTCCCGATGATTACTGGGAGATCCTTGAAGAACTAAAAAACAATGACGGAACTCTTTCTATTGAAACCCGCTTTAAATTGTCAAAAAAAGCTTTTGCCCACACTGCTTTATATGACGGATATATAAGCAGCTACCTTTCTCTCATAAACAGCTCCGGAGAAAGAATAAAAGAAGATCCGGAAATAATAACCCTGCAGTTTACAAAAAAAGAAGGTTTAAGATACGGAGAAAATCCTCACCAGAAAGCTTCCGTTTATGTTGACAGGGCTTCTTCTTCAGGAACAGTGGTTTCTGCTGAACAGCTTCATGGAAAGCAACTTTCTTTTAATAACTATATGGACCTTGAAAGTGCAAAAAACATCGTTTCAGACTTTGAAAAACCTGCTGTTGCGATCGTTAAGCATACAAATCCCTGCGGTGCCGCCGTTGCCGAATCTCTACATGAAGCATATTCTCTCGCTTTTGAATGTGATCCGGTAAGTGCTTTCGGTTCAATAATTGCTGTAAACTGTGAGCTTGATGAAAAAACGGCGGTTATGATATCTCAGCTTTTTGTTGAAGCTGTAATTGCTCCTTCGTTTCACGAAAAATCTCTGGAACTGCTCAAAAAGAAAAAAAACATAAGGCTGATCGAAACAGGCAGTTTTGCCAAAAATCCCGATATGGACTGGGAATTCAAGAAAATATCAGGAGGACTGCTTGTTGAGGACTCCGACAGAAGAATAATTAGTGAAAAAGATCTTCAGTTTGTAACTGAGCGGAAACCTTTAGAAGACGAGACCCATGACCTTATTTTTGCTCAAAATCTTGTTAAACATATAAAAAGCAACGCCATTTTAATTGCTTTAAATGGTGCTTCCATCGGAATTGGAGCAGGACAGATGTCAAGAATAGATGCCCTTGAAATCGCACTTAAGAAAGCCAACAAACCTGTAGCCGGAGCAGTAATGGCAAGTGACGCTTTCTTCCCTTTCAGGGATTGTGTTGACATGGCTGCAAAAGCAGGGATCAAGGCGATAATTCAACCCGGAGGATCAATACGGGACAAAGAGTCGATCGATGCATGTAATGAATATGGAATTGCAATGGTATTTACCGGAGTAAGAAGTTTCCGCCATTTGTAAAAATCAATTTTTATTTGGAAAATTACTGGTTTTATAACGAAATTCTGATATAATTTTTACCAGACAAATTTTATAAAGGCTTAAAATGACAAAGTATAGGTTGTCTCAAGGATGGACAGAGAAACCCCTGAACAAACTTTCTGTAACCTGTTCTTTAGAAAAAAATTTTTCTTCCCTCTTTGCGAAATTCGAAATTGAAGAACCGTCTGTGAAAGCTGTCATAACCGGGTTTAACAATCCCGTTTATAAAGACAGTTGTATTGAGCTTTTTTTATCTTTTGACAATAAAAATTACTACAACTTTGAAATAAGCTGTATCGGCATCATACTTGGTCAACATGGAATGGGACGATTTGACAGAATGTTCCTTGAAAAAAAATTTTTGAACAAAATACATGTCCGGAGCTCTCTTGGAAGCGAACCTATCGGCATTATTAACAGGCCGTATAAATACTCAATGGAAGTAGAATTTCCAAAAGATGTTTTTCAGTTTGATCCTCATTTAAATTTTGATGATCTGACAGGGAACATTTATAAATGTGCCGATGAATCTCCTACTCCGCACTACATGTATCTTTATGCAGTTAAAACAGAAAAACCTGATTTCCATAGACCTGAATTTTTCCGAAAACTGTAAAAAAAAACCGCCCGAAGGCGGTCTTTTAATTAGAATAAAAAGGTAAGTTAACCTTTCTTTTTCTTCATGTTCTTTCTGCGTCTTCTTTCAGCTTCCTCTTTTTTAAGCCGTTTACGGACTGATGGTGGTTCGTAGTGACGACGCTTCTTGAGTTCCTTATAAAGACCTTCAAGAGCCATTTTTTTCTTAAGGATCTTTATTGCCTTCTCAAGATCATCAGTTACATAAACCTCAAGAGGTGCAATTGTTTTCTGCCTACGCATTCTTTCTCACCGCCTTTCATACTTCGGATTTGTAAAACAACATGAAGCAGGGCGGATTCTATGAAAAAACATGGTTTTGTCAAGCAATCGTATCGAGACATCTAAAATCTTACCGAAGACAAATATGTCGAGACATGTAAAATCTTACCGAAACATTGTCGATCTGGTAGGAGAAAACATGGAAGGAAAAAGGATTAAAACAGCTCT
>SLOD01000069.1 GCA_007132725.1 Candidatus Sumerlaeota bacterium | reverse complement strand
GCATATAAATGGGCTTTCCAGCGACAGGAAAGATATGGCTATGCCGCAGCTTATGCCACACTCATATTCATAGTTCTTCTTGTTTACTCCAAAACTACTGAGAAATTAGGGCAGGAGAGCTAGATATGGCTTTTCCGTTTTTAAGAACAGCTTTTTTTACCCTTACAATAATTGTGTTGTCTACTCTGATTTCGATTTTTTTCAGAGAGTTTCTTACAGAAGGTGATGTTGCAATGATATATTTGCTTGGAGTGGTAATAGTTTCAAGCAGATGTTCATGGGGACATTCTATCTTTGCCGTTATGATGAGCGTTGCTCTTACGAATCTTCTTTTTGTCCCCCCTTTTTATACTTTTGATGTTGAAAATGTCCGGTCTTTTACAACTTTTGTTGTAATGTTTCTAGTAGGTTCTTTAGTAACATGGCTTTCTATGAATTTAAGAAGAAAAATAGAAGAGATCAGGGTGAAAGAAAAAGAAAGGTCTCTTTTTTTGATGCAAAATGAAGAAAACAGAGTCAAGTCAGAAAAAGAAAAAATGAAAAATGATCTTTTAAGTGCTATTGCTCACGACTTGAGAACACCGCTTTCTTCAATTGCGGGTAATGCAACCGTACTTCTTCAGGATACATCTAAAATAAATGATACAAAAAAAATAGAGATGCTTAAAACAATTTCTGAAGAAGCTTTTCGTTTAAGCCGTCTTGTGGAAAATATTTTAAGTATCACAAAGCTTGAGTCTTCCGATTTTAATGTTAAAAAAGATTGGTACCCTCTTGAAGAGATCGTCAGTTCTTCTATAACAAGGGTTGAGAAAATGTATTTTGACAGGAAACTCGAGGTGAATTTTCCTGATAAGATGGTAATGCTTCATATTGATCCTGTTCTTATTGAGCAGGTTTTGATCAATCTGCTTGAAAATGCGGCAAAGTACTCACCGTCGCGAAGCCCTGTTAAAATAGAAGTTTCCACAAAAGACAGTTTTGTCACAGTGAGTATAATTGATAAAGGAAAAGGTGTTCCTGAAAGTGAATTAATTAAAATATTCGATAAATTCTACAGACTTCATGACGGTGAAACAAAACCGGAAAGTTCGGGTATAGGACTATCTGTCTGCAGGACGATTATAAAGGTGCATGAAGGTGATATAAAAGCAGAGAATTTTCAGAGCGGAGGTTTTATGGTTTCGTTCACTTTGCCTGTTTCAGAAAAGTTTATTGAAGAAAAAGAGATCGGTCTGGAGGTATAGATAGATGTCAGTGAAATATACGATTCTTATTATAGAAGATGAGAAACCTGTCAGAAAGTTTCTTTCAGCAGGACTTCATACCGAAGAATGCAAAATTGTTGAAGCGGCAGACGGCAAAGAGGGAATCCTTTTTGCAACTCAATATATGCCTGATGTCATTCTTGTTGATCTTGGACTCCCTGATGTTGATGGACTCGACCTTATAAAAAGAATCCGGGAATGGTGTAAAGCTGCGATTATAGTCATATCCGCCCGTTGGAAAGAGAACGAAAAAGTTGCCGCTCTTGATGCAGGAGCAGATGATTATTTAACAAAACCCTTTGGAATGCAGGAACTATCAGCAAGGATAAGAGTTGCTTTACGCCACAGATCAAGAGCAAAAGAAGGAGAGCCGGAAACTTTATTGTTTGAGAATGATTTTCTCAAAGTTGATCAGGTATCAAGGATGGTTTTTTTAAACGGCGAAGTTGTCCATTTGACACCTATTGAATATAAACTGTTGACAATTATGATAAAGTACTCAGGAAAAGTGGTTACACACAGGCAGCTTCTCAATGAAGTGTGGGGAGGAGAAAAAGGTGACGATTTCAAACAATATGTCAGAGTTTATATGGCACATTTAAGAAGAAAGCTGGAGCCCGATCCGGCATGTCCCAAGATTCTGATTACTGAAGCAGGTGTCGGATACAGATTTGTAACAGACTGATTTAACTCTTTAAAACCGCTGTTTTTATATTATTTTTATATATGAAGAAGACTTTTTAATAATATTTTAATAACAGAGCTGTTTCTTCATCACTATAATTGATCAGCATTTTTGAAAGGTGTGAGATGATTTTCAGGACATTAAAAGATATCGTCCGTCTTTTTGAAAAGATGGGTGTTAAAGAGAATGTAGTTGTAAAAGGCAGCTTTAAGGATAACTCCGGAAAAACAATAATGACGCATGACATATCCCTGAATATTTCAAAAATTGAAAACGATCAGCCAACGGAAATTGAAATTTCTTTAAAAGACTCGGTGGCTTCTTCTGAATGAAAATAACGAAACCAAAGAAACTGACCGGAACGCATATTCTGGTATTATCATTCCTCGGGCTTATAATTTCAGGGATGTTCCTTTTGAAACTCCCTTTCGCATCACATTCCGGAACCACATGGATCGACGCCCTTTTTACTTCGACATCGGCAGTATGTGTTACAGGACTTATTGTTGTTGACACCCCTGTTCATTTTACACTTTTTGGACAAATTGTGATACTTCTCCTTATTCAGCTTGGCGGAATAGGGATAATGACTTTTGCAGCTTCTCTCATTTATACTTTAAGTCGCAAACTGCCACTTGCCAACAGGATTATAATGGAAG
>SLOD01000096.1 GCA_007132725.1 Candidatus Sumerlaeota bacterium | reverse complement strand
TCAGCGTAGGCAAAATGGCAGAAGATTACTGTAACGATATCAGTGTTGCTGAATTTGTAAAATCTGCAACAACAATTGCCGCCGACCCACCTGAAGGTGTATCAGGTCAGACTGAAGATACTTTTATTTCTGTTACTCAGGGGACTGATGTTACATTTGATGTAAGATTCTACAACGATTTCTGTCAGAATTATACAACCAGCTGGCTTGAATACAATGCACATGTGACCGTTCTTGGAAACGGAAGTTACCTAAGTAGCAGACTGGTGCATGTGGTCATACCTGAAACTCTCGAAAAATAACCTCCCCTGCTTCTTCTTTTAAACACAAAAAACATCTTAATTTTTGACTAAGCCGTAAAAAGTGATAAAATGTTTCTGCTTTAAGTTGTTAAACAAGAGTCCAGTTTTTTTTCAGGAGGATTTTCATGAGAAAGGTGTGTGTGTTTATAATTTTCACGGCTTTGTTCGTCTTCTCTGTTTCATGTATAACCGATGAAGATAACGGAGATAATGGGAACACAGGCAACTCAGGTGATACAGGGGATTCAGGGGATTCCGGAAACACAGGAGAACTGAGTGGAAAAATGTGCGGTCCTAATCTGACAAGAGAAGAGTGGGAATCTGAAGAATGGAAAAACGGAGATGCCGACGGTGACGGAATACCAAACTGGTATGAATGTCCTGAATGTCCGTGCAGAGACACCAGCGGGAACGGAATCCCTGACTACCTTGATACAGACAGTGACGGAGACGGTATCCCCGACTATGAGGAGTGTCCTCCGCTCAACTATGATACCTGTGAGCCGTTGCAGTGGGAAGGTATGGAGTGCATAAACAATGAAGCCCACGGGATACCGGATGATTACCCTTACTGCGTTCCTCCGTTCGATCCTGAAACAGGTTGCAGAGACACAAATGGTGACGGAATACCTGACTACCTTAATCTTGACAGTGACAGCGACGGGATATCCGATGCTGATGAAAGAAACGGCAGACATGGATATGTTACATGTCCATATCTTGCCGACACCGATGGTGACGGCAGTGATGATCTTGCAGAGATAGCTTACGGGTCCGACCCTACTGATCCCGACAGTACAATACCTCCCGGAATTTTTTATGTAGTTCTTCCATATAATGCCCATTTTGAAGTTAACAGAGTTCTCACTTTCAGCACCAGAGTTGAGGCAATAGATATCCTTATAGTGTTTGATGATTCAGGTTCAATGGGACCATATATTAACAATCTGAAACAGGAAGCAAAAACTAAAATAATTGATGCCATCGCCAACCAGTTCAGCGACAATCCCAATTTTGCCGCATACGGTCTTGTAATGTATGGTTGGGAAAATCCTTACGAAGTTTATCAGCACATAACCTTTGATTCCGATCTTGTTGCAAATGGCATTGACAGGCTCAGAGGTAATCAGGGAGATGAAATGGCTATTCCCGCCCTTTATCTTTCTGCAACCGGAGAAGAATTTATCGCTACTTTAAAAAACTGTCTCCCGCCTGCTTTTGGAGGATGTGATCAAACTTGGTTGGCTCCGGCTCAGTACAATGTTCAAAGAGAAACCTGTGAAGGACAGTTGGGAAGTGTCGGTGGTGCATGTTTCAGGCAGAAATCCATGCCGATATATATTCACATAAGTGATGAAGCTTTTATGGATTGCATATCTTTCACCCACGAACCCCCTACTTGGACAAGTTGCATGTGGGATTTTGGAGCAAAAGAAATAGACCGTGTAATGGCAGTAAATGCAATGAACGGAATTGGAGCAAAATTTATCGGAATTGATTCAAGTTTTAGAGACAATTCCAACGACCCGGCAAATGCATGTAAAGATGACTATGAGTTCTTTGCAAAAATGACAGGGTCTGTTGATGGTTCAGGGAACACATTTAACAGCGTTGTAAAATACTCAAATGGAACCGGGATGAGTGATGAAATCACTGACGCTATACTCGACCTTATTACTTTCATTGATATGGATGTGACAACCGGAAAAATGAGTGATGAATTTTGTGCAGAAACAAATGTTGCAGAATTTGTCAAATCATCAAGAACTATTTCTGCCGATCCTCCGGAAGGTATTGCAAGTCAGGATGAAACAACTTTCTACTCTGTTACACAAGGAACAGATGTCACTTTTGATGTAACTTTCTATAATGACTTTTGTCAAAATCTAACAACCAGTTGGGCAGAATATAAAGCTCTTGTAACTGTTCTTGGTAACGGAAGTTACCTCAGCAGTCGTCTTGTACATGTAATTGTTCCTGAAACTTTACAGAAATAAAGATAAAAGGGATCATATCCTGTTGTAGGCTATAAGTATTCCCCTGAGTCTATCAATATATTCCTGTTTCAGCTCACTCTCTTCAAATCTCCAGGACCAATTGTTTTCATCTATCGTTCCAGGGATATTAAAGCGGCAGTCACTGCCCCAGCCCAGAAGATCCTGCATAGGGAAAAGAGCGACCCCGGCAATGGATGAAAATGCCAGCCTCAACATTTTCCAGTGGATATCTTTACCGTCCGTACCAAGATAGTGGTTAACATAGTTTCTGGTATCATCACTTGCATTCCAGTACCAACCGACAGTTGTATCATTGTCGTGTGTCCCGGTGTAGATAACACAGTTAGTATCCTCAAAGTTGTGTGGAAGAAACTCATGGTCAGTTCCATCATAAAATGCGAATTGCAGTACTTTCATCCCTGAAAAGTGGAACATGTCTCTGAGCTTCTTCACTTTTTCATCAATATTTCCAAGATCTTCAACTACAACAGGAAAACGGCCAAGTTTTTCAAAAACACTTTTAAAGAACAGTTCTCCGGGCACTTTTTTCCATTTACCGTTTTTTGCTGTGTTTTCATTTGAAGGAACTGCCCAATATTCACAAAAACCCCTGAAGTGATCCAGTCTTATGAGATCGTATACTGCAAGATTTTGTTTAAATCTGTCTATCCACCATTTAAATCCTGTTTTCTCCAACTCATCCCAATCATAAAGGGGGTTCCCCCACAACTGTCCATTTTCACTAAAATAATCCGGAGGAACACCTGAAACTTCCAGCATTTCACCATTTTTCATCATAAATAAATTCTGGTTCGCCCACACATCAGCACTGTCATATGATAAAAAGATCGGAATGTCTCCCATTATTCTTATATCTCTACTGTTTGCATAGTCTCTAAGCTTTTTCCACTGATTAAAAAATATCCACTGCCCGAACTGATATCTGAAAACTTCATATTTATTTTGTTCAATAAAGTTTTCGACAGCTTTTTCATCTTTCCGCATAAAGTCACCAGGCCACAACTTCCATGATTCATTATTAAAGTGATCAGACAGGATCATATATGCAGTATAGTCGTTAAGCCACCAGTCATTTTCTTTTATGAAAATACTGAAGTCTTTGAATTCTTTTCTTTTTTCATAAAAGTTTTTTGCAGCCTGCCTGATCAGTTCTGATTTATATTCTATCACTTTTTTATATTCGACTCTCCTTCGATTGAAAAGAGGAGGTTTTATATCAGAAGGTAAAAAACCATCGTTTTGAAGTGAGGCAATATCAATTAAAAGTTCATTTCCGGCAAAAGCACTGTAAGAGTTATACGGACATCCATCATACCCTGTAGGCGTTAAAGGGAGTATCTGCCATACCTTTAACCCTGCACTTGCAATTTTATCAATGAACCTATATGCACTTTCTCCAAGGTCACCTATTCCCCATTTTCCAGGTAACGAAACAGGATGAAGTATCACTCCGGCCGATCTTTTGCTTTCTTTATTTTCTTTCATTCCGGCTTCCCCCTAACAGATCAAGTAATTGTCTGTGGAACCGGGGAAAAGTCAATATTAAAGATTTTCCAGATCGTATAATTTTTTTGCATCCCTTGCTATGACAAGCTCTTCGTTGGTGGGAATTACAAAAACTTTGACTTTAGAAAGTCTTGTATTGATAACCGCTTCCGTTCCAAAAATGGTTTTGTTCAGTTCTTTATCTATTTCAACTCCGATGAATTCAAGTCCGTCAAGGGATTTTTGTCTCACTTCCCAGTCATTTTCGCCAATTCCACCAGTAAATACAATGGCATCAACTCCACCCATTGCAGCAACATAAGCACCGATGTATTTTTTAAGTCTGTAGTTAAATATGTTAATGGCAAGCTCCGCTCTTTCAATACCGTTATCTCTTGCAACTCTCACATCTCTCATATCGTTCGAAATTCCGCTCACCCCTTTAAGCCCGCTGTTTTTATTAAGCATCGTGTTGACAGCGTTAAAATCTCCATTTTCTTTATCTGCCAAAAAGAAGATAAGAGCGGGATCAATATCTCCCGACCTTGTTCCCATCATAATTCCTTCAAGAGGAGTCAACCCCATGGAAGTGTCAACGCTTTCGCCGCCATCAACAGCCGCAATTGAACATCCATTACCAAGATGACATGTAATAATTTTTGTATCTTCAATATTTTTACCCAACATTTCAGCAACTCTTGCAGCAACAAACGAATGGCTGGAACCGTGAAACCCGTATCTTCTAACTTTATAGTTTTCATAGTAGTCGTAACTTATCGGATAAATGTATGCATAGTCGGGCATTGTCTGATGGAAAGCAGTATCAAAAGTTCCCGACATGAATGTTCCCGGGAAAAGCTCAAGACATGTTTTGACACCTAAAATGTTTGGAGGGTTATGAAGCGGTGCAAGGTCTGAGCACTCTTCAAGTCTCATTATGACATCATCAGTGATTCTTACACTTCCGTTATAATATTCTCCTGCATGAACAAGTCTGTGCCCGATGGCTTTTATTTCTGATTTATCCCGGATCACACCATTTTCCGTCATTAGCTCAAGAACTTTATCCAGAGCAACCGCATGATTGGGAATGGGTAAAACAACTTCAACTTTTTTTTCATTTTCAGTTATTTTAAGATCTATCTTTCCTTCGGGAAGACCGATTTTTTCAGCCAGTCCTTTGGCTATAACATTTTCATTTTCCATGTTAAAAAGTTGATACTTGATCGAGGAACTGCCACAGTTGATAACAAGAACTTTCATAGAATCCTCCTTGCAGGACAAAATTTAAAAACAAAAGCCACTTGATATTATTTTTTAAAAATCTGTTTTTCAAGAAAAAACTGGCAGAACTGTTAATCCGCTTCTTTTATTTTTAAGCAGAGTCTAATTTTTCCCTGTTTTGCTTGAAAAATAGATGTACCCGTTTATAATCATCATGTAAGTACGAAGATAAAATGCACCTTCAGGAGGGCTATAATGAAAAAATTTTGGATGTTAACAATCAGCTTAATGTTATTGTTCGCAGTTTCGTGCGGTAGCGGCAAAGACGACACAGACTGTCCTACCGGATATATATGGGACGGAACCGAATGTGTTCCGGATGGTATAAATGATACTCCTGATGACAACGGCATTTCAGATACTCCGGATAAAGATGTAGTGCCGGATGAAGCTGACGATGATCCCGATGAAGATATTGATCCCGATGAAGATCCCTACGAAGGAGACTGCATCCCTGTTAAAGCGGGCGGCAACCTCGAAATAGATATAAAAACTCATGAAGTGACGATCGGCGATATAACAGTAAACGGAGTATCACGGGATTCTTCTCTTTATGGAGAATTGTGGGCTAAAAATTCTGCAACTCTCAGTGAGTTTAAACTTGCAGATATAACTGCCTCCGTTTCAGGAGAGAAGTATAATTTCCCCACTGGTCAATATGATTTCTTTTTTAGAAAATCACAATTTGACAACATTGTCGAAATAAAAAATAATGTCCAGATAAACTCTGACACAACCGTTAATATTGATATTCCACTTTACTTTTTTACCGGGACTGTACGAAAGAACGGGGCATCATTTAATGTCGATGCTGAATATGAATCTGAAACTGAAATAAGGATCAGGTCAGGCAGCTATGAGTTTATAATACCGTATCTTGAATTTTCAGGATTCGAACTCCTTGTTCCTGAAGGGAACTATTCGGTATATTTCAAAGGACAACTTTCAACAGAAGGACCGGCTTTTGAGGGAACTGTCTTTAAGAGCGGAGATGGAATACTTATCGAAGAAGATTCTGATATCGATATCAATATCGAGACTGTCACTTACTCCGGGAATGTGATAAATGAAGGCTACAGTGTAAATGAAGGACAGCTTATACTTGCCGAAAATCCGCCGATGGGAGCCATGACAACAGTAGTTGTTGAGGATCTTGCAGAAAAATCTTTTTCTGTTGAAGTTATTAAAGATGTGGAATACTCTCTTCTCTACCTTCCTGAAGAAGGAACATATCCTGCCAGATATATACGGATCGAATCATGGTCGGACACAGATAATCCTTCTACCAGAGGCGGAGAAGTCATAATGGATTTTGCCAGACTTTACGGAACGATCTCTTTTCTTGGAAGTTCAAATCTTCCTACTGTGTCCAAATGCTCCGGAGCCGGATGTTCAAGAGGAAAACTAAAGGTTGTGGGGTTTGACTTTTCCTCATACCTCATAAAAGATTTCGGTGTTGAAGGAGATGACATGACTTATGAAACTCTTATTGTGAGAAGAACAAAAGCCGGAGAGGAAACTTATATTCCCAGGAATTACACAATGGTATTTGAGAGTCACCTCAACGATATTGAAGGTGTTTTTGATCATATCCCTTTTGAGCTCACCCTTAAATATCTAAACCAGGAAAACAATTTAGTTTCGGGTTTCAACTTTTTAAATATTGATGAAACATATTTTTTAGAGCGTGAAATAAACTTCAATATTTCTCCGGTGCTTGTAGAGGGAACTCTAAAACTTGACGGTACTGCAATGGAAACTTCTCTTAAAGATGACTTTATCATTGTAAAAAATGAGCTCGGGATAGAAACTCCTGTCGCAAATATTTCTGAGCTGTCGGGTGGAAACTATTCATTTTTTATCCCTGAAGGGAATTATGATATTATCTACCACGGGAAAGAGGCTTTGGGGGAAGAATTCAAAACCAATATCAGACAAAACCTTGATATCAGCGGGAATTTATCCGGCTTTGATCTTGATCTGGTTACAGTAAGGCTTCTGGCCGGATTTCAGGTCAACGGAGAAGATTTTGCAGACTGGGCAAAAGATGCAAAAACAGTTGACAGCTACTCTATCCTTATAAATCCTGATAAAACCGCTGCTACATACTATTTTGATCTTTCTGTTACCGGAGACGGAACCCCTTATGTAAAAATACTGACAGGAAGTACACTGAATATTTACATTGAAATGTATTTTAAAAGCGATGAAAAAAAAGAGCGTTCTTTTGTACGGATGCCTATGCTTCTTGGAGAACAGATATCTTCAGATACACTGCTTGATATGCCGCTTTTTCTTGTCCCTTTCACTACCACCATTTCTGTTAACGGAGAGCCGGTTACAGGAGCATCAGATTATGTTGCCGCCTTTAAAATCCCCGGTCAAAACAGAACGGAGATATACTATCCCTCAACTGAAGGGAACAAAGCAGAAGCTGTATTGAAAAAAGGAGAACACCGATCTCCCCGTCCCGAAATTACACTGAATGACGGGTTTGACACAAAACAAAGTATCCAGACAGAGTGTATCTATCTCTATTAGCACATCATATTACCGGGGGCTGCCCGGTCTCTTCGAGAACTGAAAGCCAAAGCTGACCATTTATGTCTATCTTTTTTCTTTTTGAAGTGGCAAGTTCCATGGGAATATGTATGAATTGTCCGTTAACATATCCGACAACCATTCCTGTCCGCCCTGTCATTCCTGCATGAACAGCCATTTGAGCAAGCTGGGAACAAAATATTGAATCATTAGGGGTTGGAGGACATGATCGGATAATATAGCTTGGATCTATATATTTAACACTATGTTCAACTCCTTTAGCTTTAAGGTAGCTTCCTATTTTATCTTTTATGAAAACCCCTATATCTCCAAGCTTTACATTTCCTGAAGCATCATATTTCAGGTTTTGGGGATCACTGACAAATTCCTGCCCCGCCCCTTCAGCAACGACAATTACACAGTATTTCTTTTTTTTCAGCCGTTTTTCAACAAGATCAAGGAACCCCCCTTCACCTGTCATTCTGAATTCCATTTCGGGGATCAGACAGAAATCTATCTGGTTTGTTGCAAGTGTTGCATTTGCCGCAATAAATCCCGATTCCCTTCCCATCAACTTTACAATACCTATCCCGTTGTGAATGGATGTTGCTTCAGTATATGCCGAATCTATTGAGCTACACGCTTCCGAAAATGCCGTTTCCGTTCCGAAAGAACGTTCTATATAGTTAATATCATTGTCAATGGTTTTAGGAATGCCGACAACTGATATTTTGAGGTTTCTTTTCTGAATTTCCCCGATTATTGCCATAGCACCCCTTTGAGTCCCGTCTCCTCCTATCGTATAAAGTATATTTACACCAAGTTCAACAAGTCTGTCCACCATTTTTACCGGATCCTGGTCCCCTCTCGATGTACCTATCATTGTACCGCTTCTTAACTGGGTGTTTTCAACATTTGCAGGGTTAAGATATTTAACTTCATAACCCAGTTCTTTGACAAGCCCTGCATAACCGTAACTGACACCGAGTGTCCGCTGATTATTGTAGCGGTAATGATTCATGACCACAATTCCCCTTATCACCGCATTAAGTCCGGGACATATTCCTCCGCATGTAACAATTGCTGAAACAGTTTCTCCCGGCTCAAAAAAGAGGTTTTCTCTTGGACCTGCTTTTTCAAAAGAAGGGATGTCAACACCTTTGCTTTTCAATGTGTCAACTACGCTTTTGTCAATAAAAGCAAGTACTCTTTCATTTTCAGGCACCATTTGGGATTTATATATTTTTTTATCTTTTGTAAGAGGAGAAAGAAAGTTCCTGGAGCCTATTTTTTTTATTTCAAGGTCATACTTGAAAAGCTCTCTTTCTTTTTCATCAAGCCCTTTTATTTTATCAATATCCAAAGAACCCTCCTTTTAAACTAAAACTGTCATTAATAAAAATCTATCCCTGTTCATCGTCCGTTTCAGGATATTCCTTTGCTCTAACTTTAATGAGAACCGGCTCATGATCTGAATATTTAAAACGGGTGTTTATGGTTTTTACTTTGATCAACTCAATGTTGGGACTTAAAAGAAAACCGTCAATAACAGTAGTAAAGTTCTGCCCGGGGCTGTAACCCGATTCATTTGACCTTACTGTAGGGGAGCTCCTGTCTATAGCCCATGTCCAACCTTCCGGGGTCCAGTTTTCAGGGAGTTCTTTCACCCAGAAAAGATCCTTTTCTTTTGTTGTATAGGGAGAAAAAGTATCTTTAGATATTCTGGGCAGAATATGGTTCCAATCACCTCCGGCTATCACAAATCTTCCTGAATTATACTCTTCCAGAATATAATTTCTTATAAATTCAAGCTCCTTTTCCCTCAAATTACCATCATCGTAAGCACTTAAGTGGAGATTCAGCAAAACCCATTCATTTCCACTCTCATCAATAAATCTGTTTACAAGAACCGACCTTTTCAGATTGAACATTCTGTTAGGCCATGAGAAACTGCCGGGCAACTGATATCTTCTGCCCTTACCTTCAGTTTTAAAGCGTGAAACTGTCATAACACCGGATTCAACCTTTCCGATAGGATCGTAGATAGGTATAGGGACAAAAAAAACTTTAAAGTTCAATGCAAATTGACTTTCATATCCACTGAACAGGTTTGAGTAGTATTCTGCCTGATCAATATAAAAAGATCTGCGGGAATGTCTGTCAACTTCCTGAAGCAGTATAATATCAGACATGTTTTTTTTAAGGATATCTCCTATACCATACATATTTTTTTTGACTGTATCAATATCGGAAAATCTTGCAGATGTTCCACCATCCATAAAGAAGTCAGCATCTTCACCCAATCCGCAGTAACCAATATTATAAGAAAGCAGTGTTATGGAACTTGCCGGCAATCTTTCGTTCAAAGAATTTTCGCAAACGACATATGCTAACTCTGATGGTTGAGGACGATACTCTAATAAAACAGCGGAAAAAATAAACAACAAAAACAGAAGTGATGTAAATATCGCAACAAATAGGACTGCTTTTATTATTTTTTTCATCTTTTTCCACATTTTTACAGGAACCTATATCCCGCTTATATTACATAAATAGAAAAATAAAAGCAAATCTCCGTATCAAGACACAAAAAATCTTACCGCAAAGTATTAGAAGGTTGAGATGATGTCGGTAAAAAAGGTTACCGGGGTGATCTGATCTGAGGTGTCTTTGTATTGGAAGATATCCAAAAACTTGAAATTAAAAACAGTATGTTGTATGGTCATCTGAAGAAAAAGCCTTTTTTTGTAATTTTTTTTGGAGGATTTTAAGATGAAGAAGATTCTGGTTGTTATTTTTTTGGTTTTTGCCCTTGTTTCATGAGGTTGTGATGACGGAAAGAAAACTCTTTCAGGTGATGAGGAAGGGATTATTCTCATTGAAGAGAGAACTCTTACTGAAGAAGAGATCGAAGAAGAGTGTCCAAACGGTGGAGTTAAGATAG
>SLOD01000216.1 GCA_007132725.1 Candidatus Sumerlaeota bacterium | reverse complement strand
TGACATTGAGATTAAAATAAAATAACCTCCCGTGAGAGTTTATTGGTGGATTAACAATTCTATCTTTAGGTAAGGTGCTATGAGACACAGCAGATTATCCTTTATTTCAGTTGTTTTAGTTGTTTTAATTTCATTTCCTGTTTGGGGAGATGATCTTTTTGACCTGGATTCCGGATTCGGGTTCGAAGATGAAGAAGAGGCTGAGGCTTCTTCGATTTTTGATGCAGAGCCAGAGGCTAAGCCCAAAGAAGAGGCTAAAGCTGCTCCCCAAACTGCGAGATTGGAAATTGGAGAGGCGGCGGCCGATGTTGAAGGAGAAAAAGAACTTCGTGACCTGAGTATTGAGAGAAGAAGAAGAATCAAGGTTGTTCAAAGGAAAGAATTTCACAAAGCAGGTCGTTTCGAAATCGGAGTGGATGTAGGTATGATAGGCGGGGACTGGGAAAATGTTCTTGTTGCAGGAGCCAGGATGGCTTATCACCTTAATGAACATCTTGCTCTTCAGGGCAGGTTCCTTTATGGAGCTGTTTCCTGGGAAAATGAGACACTTAAGCAGGCTGATGAAGCCGATGCCTATGTTGCAAAAAGTAATATGACTTTGGCAGGAGGGCTTTCGCTTGTATTTACTCCTTTTTACGGTAAATTGAGTTTCTTTGGAAACTTCATCCCGAAATATGACATAAATGTTTCTGCGGGTGGATTTTTCTATCAGACAAGAGCGGAAGATAAACATCAGAGTGTTGATGCGATCACCAACAACAACGGGGCTTTCCAGATTGGATTTGCACCCAGGTTCTTCATTGGGAAAAATGCAAGTTTAAGTGTTAATTGTGACTGGTTTATTATGAAAGATACCCGTCCGAGACAGGAGGGAGGCGAATCATCGTATTTGAAATCAGATTTTATGGTGACATTGAATGCCAGTATGTTCCTTCCTTTTGATAGATGAGGGGGTAGGTAGAAATGAAAAGAATAACGATTTTATTTTTCGTGACAATTCACATTCTTCTATTCGTTTCCTGTGCGGAACAGCTCACTGTCCGTGAAAGAGAAATGAGAAAGTATGAAAGAATTGATCCGAGAATAGTTCAGGGCATGCCTGAAGCTATAGTTAAAGTTGTTGATGCATACAATTCCGGAGATTATTTTACATCCGCCGTAGGTTTCTATGCGATAATGAAAAATGATGAGTGGGATCGTCTGCACGAAACAGCTCGGTACTATTATGCGGAGTCCTTGTTCAGGATGGGTTTATACCAAGCAGCGGAATATCAGTTAGCTGAAATACTTTTTGAGGGTCCGGATTCCCACTATTTTGTTTCGGCACTGCTTAAACTTCTTGCTGTGACATATGAAACCAACGATGAGAGAGTGCTGTTTGCGATTCTTTCCAATGTTGACTACTCGGCACTTCCGGCGAAGTTTGCCAACGAGCTGACATATTATCTTGGCAAGATAAATTTTTACAATGGTCAGGACGATGTTGCTTTAGATATGTTCGGTAAAGTTAGGGACTACAGTTCCTTCTATCCTAAAGCCAAGTACTTTATGGGTGTTATTCAGGTTCGTCAGCAAATGTTCGCAGATGCGTTGAGAAGTTTTACAGAGATCAAAAATATGCCTGATGACCTGTACATAGGGGCTGATATACGGAAACTTAAAGGAATGGCTGATCTTGCTTTAGGACAGCTTTATTATGCTGCTGCCTGGCAGGCCGAAAACCCGCTTGCTATGTTCAATGTTGCTCTTAACTACTTTACTGATGTGGGAAGAGCTAATGAGCAATGGTTTGAAGCACTGTTTGCAAGAACATGGGCATCCTTGATGATAGAAAGGTTTGATGCGACACTGGGTACTGTCGTTACTCTCAGGTCACCTTTTTTTACTGATATATATTTTCCTGAGATCAATATGGTTGAAGCAGTTGCTTACTACAACCTTTGCCAATATGATGAAGTCAACTATGTTATTGACTATTTCTTCAGCATATATCCTGAGTACTCTGAAAGAATGGCTGCCTGGCTTGAAGATGTTTCTACCAAAACAGGCCTTGATGTATATAGAGAACTGCTGATAATGTATCGTGATGCTCAGGAAGGAATAGAAACTGACTTGCCGGAATCATTGTTAAGGACGGTTTTGTACGAACCTCTTTTTCAAAGAAAGTATTCTCATATCAAAGAGATCGAAAGAGAATTGGGAATTATTGAAAATGCCCCGGAAGCTTTCAGAACTAGTGTTATTGCTCAAGATATCACAAAAAAAATGATGTATCAGTTGACTACTCTCAGAGATGAGGCTGGAAGGATGATAGTAGAGAGGGTACAAGGTTTGAGCAATGAACTTAACCAACTTATAGCTGACATGAGAGCGATAAGGTTTGAAATGACAGATAGTATGACAAGAGAACTTGAAAAACAAGAGATGTTCGGAAGACAGGTGGAAGATGAAGAAGAGGAGATCGTTGAAACAAAACTGAATCCATCTGTTCCTGAAGGATATTATTACTGGCCTTTTGATGGTGAATATTGGGAAGATGAATTAGGATACTACTTTTTTCATGTTGAAAATATTTGCAGGGAATAATACTCAGATTACGGATGTTACTTAATATTAATGTATAAGGAAACCAGCTTTAAGGGGTTTTGAAAATGCAGACAAAAAAGAT
>SLOD01000133.1 GCA_007132725.1 Candidatus Sumerlaeota bacterium | reverse complement strand
TGGCCATGCTTACAGTGTATATATTCATCCTGTTGGTGCCGGCACCCATGATACCCCTTAATCCGCCGGTGCCAAATTCCAGGTCCCTGTAAAATGAATCTATCAGCTCATTTTCCGGACCTTCAAGAAGCAAACTCACCTCATTCCTGGTCTTTTCATCATATTCAGGACCCAGCCAGGTTTCAGCCCGTTCCTTCACCTTCTCTAAAAGTTCCTTACCCATAGTGTCAAATTTCTTGGTTCATTAATCATTTTCAATATCCAGCTGATCTATGCAGCTAATCAGACTCTCTCTCCAATGTGGTATAATAAGAGACAACCGGGACCTGATTTTTGTTTTATTCAGTACGCTGAAATGCGGCCTTTTGGCTGGCAGGGGATACTGGCTTGTTTCAATGGGATTGACTCGGCAATGGTTGCCTGTCAATTTGACGATTTCAAGGGCAAAGTCATACCAGCTGCATACACCCTCATTGCTGTAATGAAACAATCCTCGAACATCCGTGTTTTTCCCCGTAAGGGAACGATCGGCCATAATAAGCAGCACCCGGGCAAGGTCCCTCGCATAGGTAGGGGTTCCTGCCTGGTCGTAAACCACATTAAGTTGGTCCTTCTCTGCTGCCAGGGCATGGATAGTATTGAAAAAGTTCTTTCCATGAGGGGAATAGAGCCAGGAGGAGCGCACTACCGTGCCTTGTTTGTAACGCAGCACCGCTTTCTCCCCCTCAAGCTTGGTTTTTCCGTAAATGGAGATTGGCCTGGCAGGATCCTCCTCGCGATAGGGGACAGGGTTGGTGCCGTCAAACACGTAATCAGTGCTGACATGGATCATGGGAGCATTGTTTGCGGCGCAGGCGCTGACCAGCCAATTCACAGCACGGGCATTGGCAAGCATGGCCGCTTGCGGTTCCGACTCAGCTTTATCTACATTGGTATAGGCCGCACAATTGATAAGGCAGTCCACCCTGTTTTTCTCAAAAAACTGTTTTACCTGCTCCTCAACTGTGATATCAAGGGTATCAAGGTCTGTGTAAAGAAACTTGTAGCCTTTCCAGGAATGGGTATAGGAGAGGCCCTGAAGCTCGTGGCCGAGCTGACCGTTAGATCCGGTGATCAGTAAAGTATGCATTGATTTGTCAGTGTTCATTTGTTTACCAGGTATTTATTATTTCGTCATTTTCTGATCATGTTTGTTTTATGGCCAGATCTGTCTTCCGGTCAGGTTCGTTTTATGATCAGGTTTCTCTTCTGGTCAGGTTTCTCCTCTGATCAGGTTTGCTTTATGCCGCGTATTATTATATATTGCCAAAAATAAAATTATTATAAAAAAAAAAAAAAAGAGGGGCTATCCTGTCCTTTTCTGAAATAATTGCCCGGTACTCACCAATTCCCCATTCGATCGCCAGTGTTTTGTCAGCAAAGAGGATGCTGCGCTCTGATTCCGGATGATAGAACTGGTCACACTTGTAAAATACCGTGGCAGTATCGCTGATAACCCTGAAACCGTGTGCAAGACCCCTGGGCACAAGGACCTGCAAACGGTTTTCGGCAGATATTTCAATTCCGCACCAACTGCCGTATGTGGGAGAATTTTTCCGGAGGTCAACCGCCACGTCAAGTATTGCCCCTTCCAGCACCCTTATAAGCTTGCTCTGGGCATGGGGTGCAAGCTGGTAATGGAGCCCCCTGATCACATCGCGTCGGGACCGTGATTCATTATCCTGCACAAACCTGATATCGAGTCCGCATTCCGCAAACAGACGTTCATTGTAACTTTCATAAAAATATCCCCTGGCATCTTCGAATACTTTCGGCTCAATGATAAGTAATCCCGGAATATCTGTTTCTCTTATTTTCATCTATCACTTTTTAAGCGGTTCTCCGGCAACTTGCAGCAGGTAATCGCCATACCGGCTGTTTTTCAGCAATTCTGCATTATGCAGCAGTTTATCCCTGTCAATAAAACCTTTCAGATAAGCTATCTCTTCCAGGCAGGCAATCTTAAGTCCCTGCCTCTCCTCTATTGTATGAATGAAATTGGAGGCCTGAAGGAGGCTTTCGTGGGTGCCTGTATCTAACCAGGCCATTCCCCTGCCCAGCAGCTTAACTTTAAGGCGCGACTCCTCCAGATAGAGACGGTTAAGGTCGGTGATCTCAAGCTCACCCCTGGCAGAGGGTTTGATCAACCCAGCCTTTTTCACCACATCATTGCCGTAAAAATAGAGTCCGGTAACGGCATAGTTTGACTTTGGCTTATCCGGTTTTTCCTCGATGCTCAGCACATCTCCTTCATCGTTAAATTCAACCACTCCATAGCGGTTGGGATTGTTTACAAAATAACCGAATATAAGAGCACCGGAGGTAAGCCTGGCAGCATCTGCAAGAATACTGGTGAGTCCTAAACCGTAAAAAATATTATCCCCCAGGATTAGACATGCCGGCTCATCACCCAGAAATTCCTCTCCTATCAGAAACGCCTGAGCCAGTCCCTCAGGAGCCGGCTGCTCCTTGTATGAGAACCGGAGGCCAAAGCGGCTGCCATCTCCAAGCAGATGTTTAAATATTGGCAGATCATTAGGTGTAGAGATGATCAGTATCTCCCTTATCCCTGCAAGCATTAGTACCGAGATGGGAAAATAGATCATGGGTTTGTCATATACCGGCAGGA
>SLOD01000214.1 GCA_007132725.1 Candidatus Sumerlaeota bacterium | reverse complement strand
GCTTTCGTGGGATCGGGTGTCAGGTATGATCTTTTCCTTGACCGGATAGATCAGCAGAGTAACAGGGACTACGCCCGTGAGCTTATCAAGCATCATGTTTCAGGAAGGTTGAAAGTAGCTCCTGAGCATTCGGATGAAAAGGTTCTGAGGCTGATGCGTAAGCCACCGTTCAGCCTCTACAGGAAAATGCAAAAACTTTTTGACCAGATCAACAGGGAGGAGGGGCTGAACCAGCAGCTCGTCCCCTACTTCATATCATCCCATCCGGGATGCGGCAACACTGAAATGGCAGAATTGGCTGTCATTACAAAGCAGATGAACATCAGGCCCGAACAGGTACAGGACTTCACTCCTACTCCCATGACCCTGGCTACGGTGATCTTCTACACCGGGATCAACCCTTATACAATGGAAAAGTTAACCGTTGCCAGGACCAGGCAGGAAAAGCAGGCCCAGCAGCAGTTCTTTTTCTGGTATAAAAAGGAGTATAGGGACAGGATCAAAAAAGAGCTGATAAAAATGGGCAGAAAGGATCTGGCCGACAAACTACTGGGTTATAAATAATAACTCAACAGGCTCAGCAAATAATTACTGAAATGGACACAAAGGACCTGACAGTCAAGTTGCTTGGCTAATATAATTACCGCGACCGCATCAGGAAGTAGCTAATGAAAATAGGCAGACAGGATCTGGCCGACAAACTACTGGGTGAAGATAGACAAGCGGGAATAACTTCTGAAAAAAAAATAAGAAAGGCCGGTAACACACGGTTCTCATTATGTTTCAGCCGGGTCTGGCTAACCGCTGCATTGGGCAACTTATCCCATCTTATTCCTGAGCAGCTTTACAAATCCCATCACATCCTCTTCGGTGGTATCCCATGAGGTCATCCAGCGCACCTCGGAAGTGGCTTCATCCCAAACATAGAAAAAGTATTCCTTCTGGAGTTCAGGCACAATTTCCGGGGGAACAATAGCAAACACTCCGTTTATCTGGACCTTTTGCGTTAAATCAATGCCGGGTATCTTAGAAACCTCTTCAGCCAGTAAACACGCCATTTTGTTGGCATGGCTTGCATTATTATACCATAACCGGCCGGTAAGCATTGCTTCAAACTGCGCGGCAATGTACCTCATCTTCGAAGCCAGCTGCATTCCCTGTTTACGGATATACTTGAAGTTCCGCGAAAGCGAAGAATTGAAAAAAATAATCGCCTCACCATACATCAGCCCGTTCTTGGTCCCCCCAAAAGAGAGAACATCTATACCGGCACCGGCTGTCATTTCCCGGAAAGAGACACCGAGGGAGGCAGCTGCATTGCAGATCCTGGCCCCGTCCATATGTGTCAGCAATCCCAGGCTGTGGGCATAATCACAAACCTCCTTTATCTCTGGAACGGTATAGACTGTACCAAGCTCGGTTGCCTGGGTGATTGACACCACCCCGGGCTGTGAATGATGTTCAAAATCAAATCCATGCATATGTTTTTTCAGAAGGTCGGGAGTAAGTTTTCCGTCCGGGGCGCTGACAGTAAGCAATTTGCACCCTGTAAAGAACTCCGGGGCGCCGCACTCATCACAATGGATGTGGGCTGTATCGGCACAGATAATGGAATTCCAGTTCTCGGTTGAAGCCTTAAGGCCCAGCACATTAGCTGCTGTGCCGGTAAAAACAAAAAACACCTCAGCATCTTCTCCGAATTCCTTTTTTATCTTTCCTATGGCTGATTCTGTAAAAGGATCATCGCCATAAGCTACAAAATGCCCCTCATTTACAGAGCTCATGGCCGCCAGAACAGAAGGATGGACTCCTGAATTATTGTCGCTTGCAAAACCTCTTTTGTGATTCATATGTATAAAGTATGGTTATCAAATTGTTTAACAATATGTTACTAATTCATGGTTAGGGTATTTAGATTTTCAATTCCCATGGAACCCCCATGCTTTATTGACTTCGTCGACCTCACATGCAATTGACTTATCATTTAGGGTTGTTATTCAGATGTGACCTTGACTTCGTCGATTTCTCATGCAAGTATAAGTTCTTTTAGAATTATTATTTAGATGAGAAATTCATGTTATTTTGTCTGCTGAAGGCAGATGAGGGTTTCATTATAATATTAAAGTTTAGTGGTTAAAGAATATTGTTAGATATTCTGCAATAAATTTGCGTGGATGAATCCCCATGTTACTAAGTAACACAAAAAGAGATGAACAAACCAGGGGGATCCATCCATTTGAAACACTGAATATGAATTACCTGCAATATATAACTAATTGATTATTAACTTGATTGACCTAGTTTATTCGCATGAATCCCCATGATACTACGTCTCACAAAATAACATGTATAAACATGGGGATCCATGGATTGAAAAGCAAAGTATCCGGATCATGAATTATTAACACATTGTTACACAGATTGCTAACTATAATTTATACGCATGAAAACGGACCGGCAGCATAACTAAGGTTGGATCCGTTCACCGGCATGTTTTTATCAGCGAATTAATCTGAATATATGAGATTTTGTAGCTTGCGTTATTCAGTTGTTTCTTTATGTCAGGCTTCATAAATCAGAACAGTGATAATCTCTTTTTCAGTGATGGTCAGGGCAAGCCGGAAAAAGAAAGCCGGACCTTAAAAAGATCCGGCTTTTCCGTCAGCAGCATGG
>SLOD01000155.1 GCA_007132725.1 Candidatus Sumerlaeota bacterium | reverse complement strand
AGTCAGTGCAGGTGTTCCCGGTACATCCGTGAGTACACTCGGCAACTACGATTTCGGGCTTGTCACATGAATCAAACCACCAGACATCTCCGTTGTGACATTTGGTGTAGCTCCTTGTTTCGCACTCACATTTATTGTCTACACATTCCCCCGTCCCGCATGTTCCGCAATCTATGTATCCACCGCAACCGTCATTGACTGTTCCGCAGTCAAACCCTTTTGCATCACAGGCTTCACTCTTTGTATAGGGAGTGCAACCATCAGGATATTCGATAATTTCATCGCTGTCTTCATCGCTGTCTTCGTAACTGTATTCGTCACTTTGCTCATTGTCTGTTTCGTTTTTCCCGTTATCATCAAAATCTTCACCACTTTTATCAGGTGATATTTTTCCTTCATAATCAGTCATATTGATGTTATCTCCATCAAAATCTTCCGGGATCTGTTTAGTTGAGGTTTCCCCGCAGGAAACTAAAAAAACAACGGTAAAAACAAGAAAAAAACATTTAAAAAGATTCATCATCAACTCCTTTGGGCTAAAATCCACAAAACACACCAGTAATAATACATATAACAATTTATAAATTCGACAAATCCAACCCGTTTGTACCGCAAAAAACAAGTTGAGCTGAAAAGTCATTTTAAATCAAAATGTTATATGGCGTTTTTGTAGGTAAAAAATTCTTGGGCTAAACTTTTCTTTACTTTTGATGCATTGTTTTTCTGAATTCGGAGGGTGTTTTGCCTGTCACTTTTTTAAAAGCACTGTTAAAAGTTGCTTTCGTATTAAACCCGCAGTCATAAGCAATCGATATAACAGGTGTATTTGTGTTTGAAACATCCTTCATTTTAGAAATCACATCATTGATCCTCAACTCATTTATATAGTTGTTGAAACTTTTGTTGAGATTAGTATTGAGAACTTGTGATAGTGTATGTGTTGAGCACCCAAGTTTTTTTGCAAGAGCACTGAGGGTCAGCAAAGGGTCTCTGTAAATTTTTTCATTTTCCATTATGTTCCCAAGTCTGGCGAGAATTTCTTCAGCCATTTCATTTTCTACACGGCTTTTTGAATATTTCTTCTCGAGTTCTTCTGCCCTGAGTTCAGCTTTCCTTCTAAGATCCTCTATTTTCTTTATTTTTTTTCTTGAATACCAGTAAATTGATAAAGCCCCTGTTGATAAAAGAATAAAAATTAAAGCTGCTTTGAAAAATATTGTTTCAGTAAAGTAAGGAGTTTTTAATATTTTTAATGAAATTCCTGATGGGTCTCCCTGCATTGCATTTTTAAGAAAAGCTTCTACTTCAAACAAATACTCGCCATGAGCCAAATTAGTGTAATGGACAGATTTGTTTTCAGTTGTCCGCCAATCTTTTTCATAAGGATAAAGACGATAACGATATGAGATTTTTCTGGCAAAACGGACAGATGGTGCAGTATAACTTATTTCCAACCTTTTTGTGTCAGGATCTACTATCAGTCCATTCTCAAATTTTACAGGAACATCGTTAACAGCAACTTCATCTATAACAACTTGAGGAACTTTTTTAGGGACAAATGCTTTTGAGGGTGTTATTTCAGCAACCCCTTTTCCTGTCGCAAAAAGTATGTTGCCGTTTCTCCTTTTATATGATCCATATTGTAACCCTCCACGACAGTCAACAGAAAGCATACCATCTTCATTGTCTATCAGAACAAGATTGTCAATTTTCTCTTTTTTTCCCAAAGCAACAAAAACCAGCTCGCTTGTTGAAACAGCCGCCACACCCCTGTTTGTTCCTATAAACATGAAACCGTTATTGTCTTCAACAATATTAAGAACCGTATCTTCAGTAAAACCGTGATCAGTCGTAATCGAATAAAAATTGCCGTTACTGAAAAGCTGTAACCCTCCTCCGTAAGTTGCGATCCAAAGTCTGTCCCGCGAGTCAAAATAAATATCAATGATATAATTGAAAATTTCTGAATTTTCAGAGTTATAGACAGTTACTTCACCATCTTTTATCACATTAAGACCGCTACCGGCAGTTCCGGCGTATAAAGTGCCTGCCCTGTCATACAAAATAGCCCGGATAAAGTTGGAAGAAAGACCCGATGATGTGTCCAGATGCTTTATCTCCTTCCCTTTTCTGACATAAATCCCTTTACCGTAAGTGCTTACTGCAAGGCGCTCTTTCTTATATTGGGCTATTCCGCTTACAGCAACATCTTTTATGATTTTAAAATCGGGATGAACTGTAAAGCGGTTTTCTCTGAATATTAAAAGTGGATTTCCAGTGCTTATTCCTGCAAGAATATTGCCTGAACTATCTTCAAAAAATGCTTTAACAGAAGAAGTTGAAACTCCCTCTGCTGTTAAAAAATCTGTCGCGATTCCATCTTTCAAACGAGTTATACCTGTGTCGGGACTGCCTGACCAAATGTTTCCGCTTGAATCTTCCATAACTGTTCTTACATCAATGGGTTTAAGCCCTGAGGGGATATGCGAAGAAATAAAATTCCCCGTATAAAATTGAAAAATGCCCTTGTCTTCACTGGTCACCCAAAGTCTTCCGGCACTGTCAAACATAAGATTTCTGATTTTTGGCTTTTCAATTCCATGGTGATTGCTTACAATGTAAGTTTTCCCTTTTGAAAATCTGACAACATTTTCTCTATACATCAAAGCCCATAAGT
>SLOD01000112.1 GCA_007132725.1 Candidatus Sumerlaeota bacterium | reverse complement strand
GGATTGATTTTTGAGAAAATAAACGGTTACAAAGACGGTTCTTTTTTTACTCCCGGCTTCATTACAATGCATATGTGCAAAGAAACAATAAGAAAAGCTGTTGTACAGAAATTCAATGAAAACTGTCTGAACCATGATTTGCAAGATTTCAAGATTAACACGATTGATGACATTTACGAGCTGATTCCGCAAAAAATTTCCAGAAAACAGGCAAATGATATTATTAACTCGATAAAGATTTGTGATCCGGCAGTCGGTTCAGGACATTTTCTTGTTTCCGCCTTGAACGAGATAATTGCCATAAAAAATGATTTGAAGATTTTGGAAGATAAGGAAGGAAAATCACTGCATCGCTATGAAGTAGAAGTTGTAAATGATGAACTTATCATCACAGATGAAGAAGGTGAACTTTTTGAATATAATCCAAAAAACAAAGAAAGTCAGCGTATTCAGGAAACCCTTTTCCATGAAAAACAAACCATAATAGAAAACTGTCTTTTCGGAGTGGACATCAATCCCAACTCAGTCAAAATCTGCCGATTGCGTTTGTGGATAGAACTTTTGAAAAATGCTTACTATAAAAATGAAACTGAACTTGAAACACTCCCGAACATTGATATCAACATCAAATGCGGAAACTCTCTTGTGAGCAGATATACCATTGATGCTGATATTAAAAAAACTCTTAAAAAGAGTAAGTACGGAGTTGATTCGTACAGAATAGCGGTAATGACATACAGAAATGCAGATAATAAAGAACAGAAAAGAGCTATGGAAAAGCTTATCAATGAAATAAAGGACGATTTTGAAAGCAAAATCCTTGTTAATGATAAAAGGGTTGTCAAGCTCAACAAACTGAAAAATGAAATGCTCGGTCTAACTGGACAGGAAAGGCTTTTTGGGATGACAAAAATCGAAAAAGCAACTTGGAACAAAAAAGTTCAAACGGTAGGCACTGAAATAGAAAAGCTGGAACACGAAATTGAAGAAATAAGGAACAACAAAATTTACGAAAATGCTTTTGAGTGGCGTTTTGAGTTTCCGGAAGTTCTTAATAACAACGGAGAGTTCTGTGGTTTTGATGTTGTTATAGGCAATCCTCCTTACATAAGGCAGGAAGAAATCTCCAGTATGAAAAGTTATTTAAAGAACACATATCAGGTTTTTGATTCTACTGCTGATATTTATGTTTATTTTATAGAAAGGGGGGCGAGTATTCTCAAGAAAAACGGCACATTTATTTATATTCTTCCAAATAAATGGATGCGTGCAAAATACGGCAACGCATTAAGAAAATGGGTGAAGCAGTTTGAGATTGAATTTATTGTTGATTTTGGCGATCTACCTGTTTTTGAAGAAGCCACAACTTATCCATGCATCTGGTCTTTTAATAAAAAACTGCCAGTTTCAAATCATTTTGCGGTTTCAATAATTGACACACTGAATTATTCTGGAAATTTAGAAAAGTATGTTTCAGAAAAATCTATTTCTGTTGACATGAATCTTCTTAATGAAAAAGGGTGGAATCTTGTGGATGACAGAATTCAGAATCTTATGCATAAAATAAGATCGAAAGGGAAACCTCTTGGAGAATATGTAAAAAAAGGAATTTTTTATGGAATTAAAACTGCACTAAATGAGGCATTTGTCATTGATACTGCAAAAAGGGAAAAGCTCATTGCAGAAGATCCTAAAAGTGCCGAAGTTATAAAACCGTATTTGTTAGGCAAGGATATCAAAAAATACCAGACCCCTGAAAGCGACAAATGGCTGATTCTGTTTCCTAAGGGATTTACAATTAAAAACAGTGGGAATGCTAATTTAATACAAGAACCCCCACCGAGATATGGAGATATGCCGGATAGTGATGCTTGGCAGTGGATTAAAAACAGTTATCCTGCAATCGCCAAGCATCTGATTAAATTCAAGGAAAAAGCCATAAAGCGGACAGACAAAGGTGATTTCTGGTGGGAACTCAGAGCATGTGATTATTACAGCGAATTTGATAAAGTAAAAATAATGCTTCCGGACATCGCTTTAAAGTGCGAAGCATTAATCGACAACCTTGGCTTCTACTGTGCTAACACAGCCTATGTTATTCCCGGACTTGACGAGTATCATCTTGGCATTTTAAACTCAAAGCTTGTACACTTCTTTTACTCAAATCTTACCCAGACAATAAGAGGAGGTTATTTCAGGTTTATCAGACAGTATCTTGAACAAATTCCAATAGCCGAAGCTGATAAAAGCAAAGAAAGAGAAATAAAGGAAATTGTGAAAAATATTATCTCCATAAAAAGAAAGGATTCTAAATCAGACACAACCCACCTTGAAAAAGAAATTGACCAGTTAGTTTACCAACTTTACGACTTGACACCTGAAGAAATAAAGATAGTGGAAGGTAAATGATGGAAAAACGACAACTATCTTTTGTTCCATAATTTCAGACTATAACTCATCAACAGAAACCTCTATTGCAGAATCTTTTTCACTTTCCCGTTCTTTAACAATTTTGATGAGTTCATATTCTTCCGCCATTTCCATTAAAACCCCGTACAACTCAGCAGAAACAAGATATGCAGTGGGTTTGTTGTGATTAAGGATCGCAACAGATTCCCCATTTGCATTCTGCAAAACAGCAGACGGATTTTTTTTAAGTTCTGAAATACTTACTGAATACTTTGAAAGAATCTTCTCCATAAAAAGCT
>SLOD01000015.1 GCA_007132725.1 Candidatus Sumerlaeota bacterium | reverse complement strand
TTAAGAACGCGCCGCGTATTGATGTACCATCTGTCGATATCTCTAAATCTTTTAGAAGAGTTGACGATTACTCCTTTTTCAAATCCTTTTATTTTTTCCGATAGAAAATAATTAAAATAGGGGTTATAAAGAAAGATTCCGGGGACGTCGCTCTTTATTATCTCTTGAAGGTCTAAGAAAATTTCTTCATCTTCTCCGGAAATTATTTTTTCCAATAACGCGTCTGCTGATTCATTTTCGTATCCGGAAATATTTATCCCGGGGTCGTCGATTTTTGTAGAGTGCCAAAGGGGAAGCGGATTAACAACACCTGTCAGCATTGTTCCGAAAAGAAGAAGCTCAAAATCCCGTGGACGAATCACATCTTCTTTTAATTCAACGGTATTTTTTTTGTCTAATGTGGTTTTAATTCCGACATCTTCCCACTGTTTTTTAAGCAAGTTAGCTGTTTTTTCCAACATCGGGTCGTCCAGCGTAGTTAACTTTATTTCAAGAGCTACCGTTTCGTTGAAAAGATTTTCACAAACTTCATTTAATTTTTTTCGTGTGCTTTTTGCAACCATTCCGGTTCCGCTTTTAAAGTTATGAGGATCAAGGATCTCTTCGCGATATTTTTCTTGGAAACGAACAACTGCTTCTTTTTCATCTTCATCAAAAAAGCCGGTTACTTCACCGCCCGGGTAAAGATCTTCGTCTTCTTCTCCCAAATAAAGGAAACATCTCTGGAGATTTCTAACCTCTTCTCCTTGAGATCCCATCTTTAAATCTTCAGTAAAAGAAAAAGGATCTTTCGTTTCTCTTTTTCCGTTTTCAAATCCCAGTTCCTTGAGAAGTTCTTTGGCTTTTTCCGGGTCGTAAACATGCTTTTCTCTGATATTTTCAATTCCGTAAAAATCCAGAATTAACGGTGAATTAATTTCAACACCTTCTCCAGCTAAAACCTCTTCAATTAATTCTTCTTTATTGGTAGCATAGCTTAGAGCTTTTCTAAAGCCAATCTCGCTAATAATTTCTTTGCTTTGTAGATTAAAAAAGACAGAAAAGTATCGCGGGAGAAGAAGCTTGTGGCGAACAAAACTTCTTGCCTCTTCGAAAGGAAAGTTACTGCTTAAACTGTCGGAAATGGTAAAGCCGTCGATTTCTCCTCTTTTTTGTGCCCGAAGAAGGTCTTCCGTGTTTCTGTAAAAGAAAAAGGAAACTTCTTCTAAGAATGGTTTTTGTTTGAAGTAGTGGGGATTTCTTTCCAATCTAAGATAGTCTATATTTCCGTCTAACCCCTCTTTTATTTCTCGGAATCGGTATGGACCCGAGCTAACAGGTTGCATATTGTATATCGAAAAACGGAAGTCTCTGGGGGAGTAACCTTCAAAAATATGCATCGGAATAATTTTCAAAGTAAGGTTTTCAAGAAAAACTGAAGAAGGAGCATCAAGGATAAAGCGGACTTTTTTGTCTGACAACTTTTCTACATCTACATCCATCCACCTTTGCCTTAAGGCGCTTTGAAAGTCGGGATTTTGTATTGTTTTCACGGTAAAAAGAACATCGTCTGCACTCATCTTTTCTCCGTCAGACCAGTAAGTGTCTTCTCTTAAAGTAACATCAAAAATTTCATTATTCTCTGTTTCATATTTTTCCGCCAGATGAGGAACGATATTTCCTTTTTTGTCGTAACGCATTAGTCCGGCGAAAAGAACTTCAACAATATCTCGTTCCACTTCGCTTTGCGAAGAGTAAAGAGGATTTAATGTAAGAAATCTTGTGGCTTGTACCATCCCTTCACGGTAAGATCCTCCGTGTGCGGGAACAGTTTCCGTTATCTGCTGATAAAAAGCAATGGAAGCATAGAAAAAAGAAAAAGTACAAACAACAACCAAAAGAGAAAAGAAAGTAATTTCTTTTTTAGTTAATGCTTTTGGAAACTTTTTCCACTGACTTTTAGAGGGCCATTTTTTTGGCCAAAAATTCTTTAAAGTATGAAGCATATACCGCTAAGAGCTTAAAGAAAAAGGTTAAGAAGAGCAAGACCGACAAAAACCACGGCAAGGGCTATAGTGGAAAAGAAAAGAGTTTTCTCAGAACCTCTTTTTTCCGTATGAAAGCCCTCTCCTTCTCCGAAAGCCGATCCCATTGCTGCCCCTCCTTGTTGCATCAAAATAACCGCAACAAGAAGTACGGAAACGATAATTTGTAAAAACGGCAAAATTTCTCTCATATTGTATAAGCAGTGTTGTCACTAAATCCATAAACTTTTTTATGGAAAAAGATACAACTTTGTTATTTTTTGAAAATGTGAAGAATAAATTCTAAAGCCCAAATGATAAGAGTGGTGTAAAGCAGGGCGGCGAAACCCACGACAACTATTTCAGTGAACATTGCTTGTACCACCCAAACAATAGCAATATTTATTATAAAAGTAAAAAGACCCAGTGTAAGTATCCGAAGAGGAAAGGTGATAATGCGCAACAAAGGTCTTATAAAAAAATTAACAACTCCTAATGTCACTCCCGCATAAAAAAGAAAAGAAACATCTTCAACGGTTACTTCTTTTAAAAAATAATCAGCTAAGTAAAATCCCAACACTCCTACGGCAATCTGTAAAAGAAAACTTTTGAAGAGAGACATAACACGAGAAATATATCATAAACAGGGATTTTTGCAACCCAACGTATTAAATCATCTAAAATCTAACCGAAATGGTATCGGTTAAATCATTTAATTTCTAACCGAAATTAATT
>SLOD01000200.1 GCA_007132725.1 Candidatus Sumerlaeota bacterium | reverse complement strand
GGGGAAGGTTTGCCGCGGCATAATAACCACATGCATATAGGAATGTAATTCAGGAGAAAACAATGAGCAAAAAACAATGGTATGAGACACTTTTTGATAACTATGGTAAAAAATATGATGAAGAAATTTTTACCAAAGGGACAATTGGTGAGTGTGATTTTTTAGAGAAGGAATTTAATTTTGACAAGTCTTTAAAAATACTTGATGTGGGGTGTGGAACAGGAAGACATGCGATAGAGCTTGTAAAAAGGGGTTACAATGTGACAGGAATTGATCTGTCAGAATCTCAAATTAAAAGGGCAAAAGAAAAGGCTGAAAAAGAAGGGCTGAAAATAGATTTTATTCTGGCAGATGCAAGGAATCTTACTTTTGAAAATGAATTTGATGCCGCAATAATGCTTTGTGAAGGGGGATTTCCACTGATGGAAACAGATGAAATGAACTACGAAATACTTAAAAGTGTCTCAAGATCATTAAAACGCAGTTCCAAGTTCATTTTTACCACACTTAACGGACTTTTTCCGATATTCAACTCTATCAATGAATTTCATGAATCTAATGATATAGGTGAAGGGGCGACCTACAAAAGTGAAACATTTGATCTGATGACATTTCGCGATCACAACATAACTGAACTTACTGATGATGACGGCAATAAAATGACGCTTGACTGTAATGAAAGATACTACATTCCACCTGAAATCACATGGCTCTTAAAAACGCTCGGATTTAATAAAATTGATATCTTCGGAGCAAAAATTGGAGCATTTTCTAGAAACGATAAACTAACCACACAAGACTTTGAAATGCTTGTAATAGGAGAAAAATAAAAGTTTTTAACAGGGGTAAAATGAAATCAATAGAACGGTTTTTTTCAGAATTGGAAACATCTTTGAACAACTCAACTTTCAGGAAGCTTGTAGTAAGCAATAAAAAAAATAAAGACCAGGATATCATAAAAGTTTCTATAAGGATCGTTGAGCTTAAAAATGGAACAAGACTATCATTTAACTATCGTTATAGAGAAAAAGATATCGAAAAAAACTTTTCTTTCAGCAATGGCATAAAAGAAGCAGGGTCACTTTTAAAAGAGATGTTTTATGATGCTACTCTTTTTACTGTTAAAGAAGAGATATATTTCACAGGGAAAGGTAAAAAAGGAAAAATAACCACTGTTCCCGCTTCTCTGGAAAGGAAAATATCAAAAGAACACAACAGAGCTAAAAAAAGGCTCATTGATATTGAGGGGAACATATATCTCAAAGAGCTTGGTATCCTTGACGGTAAGTTTAAGATCAAAAAAAACATGCAGGATAAATATCGCCAGATAGAAAAATTCGTTGAAATAGCGGACTCTCTTATCAAAGAAAGCGGGTTGAAGTCTCCGCTTAAAATTGCCGATATGGGTTGCGGAAAAGGGTATCTTACATTTGCGCTTTATGATCATATTAATAATACTCTTTCAATTGATGTTGAAATGGAAGGTGTTGAATTAAGGAAAGAAATCGTTGACAGTTGTAATGAGGTTGCAAAAAAAGCCAGGTTTGATAAATTGGTTTTCAAACAGGGAACGATCAATGATTTTGAAACAGGCTCCGTTGATATTCTTATCGCACTTCATGCCTGTGATACAGCTACTGATGATGCAATAATCAAGGGGATAAAATCCAACTCCGGAATTATTATCTGTGCCCCGTGTTGCCACAAACAAGTCAGAAAAGAAATGGATATAACGAAAGAATTGATGCCTGTTTTAAAACACGGAATACTTGCAGAAAGAGGGTCGGAGATATTAACTGACGGTATCAGAGCCCTCATACTTGAGCTTCACGGATATAAAACAAAAGTTTTTGAATTCATATCCAGTCATCATACAGCCAAAAACATTATGATAACTGCCGTAAAAAGTGAAAGGACACCCGATAAAGAAAAAATAATGGAAGAAATTGCCCTTATTAAAAACTTTTTCGGAATAAAGTTCCACTACCTTGAAGAGTATTTGAGATAGTTTTGTACTTGGTGCGGATACACAAAAGCAGGATTTCAAAATGGGAGCCGGAGTTGTTGAGATGCTGGAAAAATGGATGAATATGAGTATGATGAACTAGTATAGGGTTTTATAAATAATGACAAGGGAGAAAGGAATGGCAGTTAAAATCGAGAAATTAACAGATGCACAGTTGAAGGAAAGAGGGGTTTTTTCGTGGGGTATCTGGGAAAAAGAGGTCAGCAGGTTTCCATGGCATTATGACTCAGAAGAGGAATGTTATCTGATAGAAGGAGAAGTTGAAGTCACAGATGACAAAACAGGAACAATCTATAAATTCGGAAAAGGTGACTTTGTTACATTTCCGGAAGGGATGAATTGTCACTGGAACATCAAAAAAGGAGTCAAAAAATATTATAATTTTAAATGAAGAGACAAAAAGCCCTCCCACAAACTTTCAAACAACTCTTTATTTTTAAGATAAGTTGTGTAGAATGATACTTGAATGTCTCGGGAGTTATGGAATGGTTGAAAAAAAGATGAATGCATCTGAAGTGATAGAGCTGCTTAGAAAAGAGAAAGCTTTTTTAAGGTCGCTTAACATTAAATCGATATCCCTTTTCGGTTCTTATGCCAGAAATGAGCAGACAAACAAGAGTGATATTGACTTAATTGTTGAATTTGATGTTGTTCCGTCACTTTTTGAATTTGTAAGGGTTCAAAGGGAACTGTCTGACCTTTTAGGGATAAAAGTAGATCTTGTTATGAAAGGTTC
>SLOD01000079.1 GCA_007132725.1 Candidatus Sumerlaeota bacterium | reverse complement strand
TCTTCGTTTTGACCATAAGTTGCAACAGGTTCTGCGACTATTGATTGTTGAGACCTTTTTTTAGTTTCAAGTTTTAAATTAGCCTCAAAAGGGAGTCCTCCTTTGAGCAGTATCTGGCTGTAGAACAGGTTTATTGCCGAAGAATGGGACAAACCCAATTTTGCAAAGATTTTCTCCACCTCTTTTTTCTTTTCGGAATCCATTCTTGCTGAAATAGTTGCCTCTCTCATACTGACCTCCGTTAAAACACCTGCTAGTTGTAGCACAATGCGACACAATGTCAACTGTTTTTTTTAGCTAAAAAACTTTCACTCACTTTGTTTTCAAGCATACTATGATAAGTTTTTTCAGTTTCGGAGGTCATCATGATCCATAAGTTTGAGGTTAAAACAAATTTTCGCACTGAGATGGTTGACATTACAAGGAAGGTTGAGGAAATCGTAAGAAATTCAGGGGTAAATGACGGGATAGCTGTGATACACATTCCTCACACCACTGCGGCTGTAACAATAAATGAAAATGCAGACAGGGATGTTCAGCGGGACATGACAAAATTCATGGATGAACTTGTACCAGACAAAAGCTGGTTCAGACACAGCGAAGGAAATTCCGACAGCCACATAAAATCATCACTTTTTGGATGTTCCCAAACTGTTATCATCGAAAATGGCAGAATGGTCCTTGGAACATGGCAGGGAATATACTTCTGTGAGTTTGATGGACCCAGAACGAGAAAGGTGATGGTTAAAATAATGTGACAGAACTTTTTCCGAGGCCGGCTAATAATTTATTCCTTTGACTTAATTTACTCTTTTTTGTATTCTTCTCTTATGACTTTTTCCATGTCTGCAAGCTCTTTATCGCTTAGAAAATCAAAATAAGAATCCTTCTTTCCTTTAGACAGATAACCTTTATTCTGGAGACATAAGCGGATAAATAGATCTATCAGGCGGTCAGGCATATCAATGATCTCCTGTATCGCCTTTTTAGTTTTGTCATAATTGGCAAGAAATCTTAATTCTTCCACAAGTTCCTCTTCAATGGTTTTATTTATAAAATCGTATAATGTTTCAGCCTGAGCTGTCATATCAATATACTTATACCAGCATGCAGTGTCATTATCAACTGTCATGTGACCCATTTCATCCAGACTATAATCAACGAGTTGAAGCAAAGGCCGGGAAAAAGCCTCTAACGATGCATTATAATCTTTTGGATTTTTTAACATTACTGCCGAAACCGGAAACATGAGTTCATCCGGAACCATTCCCCGAAGCGAAAGGATGTTGTGTATAAGAAACCGGTGAATTCGTCCATTTCCATCGACAAAAGGGTGAAGAAATACAAAGCCGTAGGAAATCGCTGCTGCATGAATAACAGGTGAAACACCACCCTCTTTCATCCGTTTATGGGAATCTATTAAACCTGACATGAGACTTGGCAAGTCATCCGGCTTTGGACAAATGAAATGAATAAGCTCTTTCTGATAGGCAACAGTTTGTCCGACATAATTCTGGCTTTCACGATAATCACTGTCTTTGAATCGAGGGTCAACAATGCGGTTTTGAAGCTCTATCAAACTTTCTTTTTTACAGAAGTCTTCTTTTTCAGCAAGTTCCAAAGATGTGATAAATTTTTCAGTCCTGGAAGTATTCGGATTGATTTGCTCAATTTCAAAGGATGATTTGGTTTCTTTATTGTAAAGGTAGCATAGTGCCCGGCGAAGAAGTTCGGGTGGATATACAGTAACAATATCCTCGCATCTTTTACGCAGATCGGATGTGTCCAGTCGAGAAAGCTTCTCTGTCCGCCTGACGACCGGACAAAAGGTTTTGGGGCCAAGAAGGTTGTTGACAATACGGTGTCGCGGGGATCTTTCCCCGTTTAGAATGGTGTAGTATTTTTTTTCTTCCAGTGCATCTACATAGTTGCCGGAAGAGATGTCAGCGACAGGAAGTAGTTTGTCTGTCAGAAACTCATATAAAAACCAAATCCTCCGGGCATATTTACCTGTAGGTTTAGATCTGATATATTCGATAAGATCATCCTTTTGAACTTTTTCAAATATTTGTGTCAGCAATCCTATATTGACTCCATCGTATTTAAGTGCAAACTCAAGATGGTCGCCAACTTTTTCTCCAGGCCAGTATTGGGTTCTGAAAACTTCATCAACAAAACCATTTTGAATCTTTGAATATTGAGTACCTGTATTTGAAACTGATGACCTGTGCCAGTTAGGCATGCCTTCTATTGCCAATTTTTTTTGCAAGTATGAGTAACCTGCCGGTCGAAGATCAAAAACATTTACTTCCATAATAGAACCTCATAAAACGATTATTCTTCTGAAAATATAGTTATAAACGAAGGTGTGTCAACAAAAATGATTACAAATCTGTGTTTTGGTGTTAAAATTAAAGCTTAAACTGTAAAAACAGTTGTATTTTAGCATATTCAAGTAAAAACGATTAAAGCCTGTTGTAAAAATGTTCAACAAAAAATATTCTCCAGAGTTTGATGGACCCGGAACGAGGAAGGTGATTATCAAGATAACAGGATGATCTCAGATCTTAAAAGCAGTTGCAAAAACAAGTTAAATATGGTAGTGTTAACTGTTGACAGTTTTGTATTAACGGGAGAAAATTATGAAAAGCCGATTTATTATTTTATTTGTTACTCTTTTTGTGTTCTTTATCATTGCGTGCCATACATCAGAACCCAAACCTGACAGTAATGATGAGGATCTGCTCGACCATGAAACAACAGACGATCACATTGAAAAAGATGACTCTGAAACTACAGAAGAAAAAGAAGTTCCTGACAAAGAAAGCGTTCCTGATGATACTGAAGTGTTAAATGATGAAGATATTGACGATGAAATTGATGACGATGAAATTACTGATGACGAAATTACTGATGATGAACATCCTGAATGTATCGAAGACGAAATGAAGTGTGAAGGCACTGTTTTAAAATGGTGCAAGGAAGGAAAATGGGAAAATGTTAAAGATTGTGACGATGAAGGAAAAATATGTGACATCATAAACGAAATAGTTCAGTGTGTTGCTCCGGTCATAAAATGTGAAGAAGGAGAAAAAAAATGTTCGGGGACGAAAATTCAGGAATGCGATGAAAATGGAGTATGGATCGATACCATTGATTGTGCAGACGATGGTGAGATATGTAAAAAAGAAGACGGAGATGTTTTTTGTTTAAGCACTGAGACATGTAACGAAAACGATACCATGTGCAGCGATGATACAGTTCTTGTGTGTAACGATGAAGGAAAATGGGTCAACCAGGAAGATTGTTCAGACACAGACAAAGTATGTCAGGAAGAAGAGGGGGAAGCTTTTTGTACTGAACCTCCGTGTATAATCAACTCAACAAAGTGCGGCGTACGGACAGAAGGAGGGCATGAAGACTACATCGTATATAAATGTAATGAAGATGGAGAGTGGGTAGAAGAAAAAGATTGTCTTACCTCCGATCCGAACAACCCTCAGGCATGTAAAGTGACCTCCGGCAGTGCAGCATGTGTCAATACCGTATGCGGAGACGGAACATGGCATGACCTTATCGAATGGTGCGATCCTACTGATCCTTTCTGGCAGCATGTAAACTCAAATCCGGGGTCACTTGCATGCGATGACTACTGGCACCCTAATTCGGGAATAGGAGGAGACGGCAATATAAGATGCAAGTCAGACTGCAGAACAGACCTTATAAACTGTACTCCTGTCGGGACACCTTACGGGATAATAGATCTTGTCAGTGGAACGATCGCTTATACCGCTGACTACTCAAGAATAAATGACCTTGATTACATTGAGCATCTGGATGATAATGACGGAATAGTACTCTTTGATCCTTTCTTTGAAGGCACCGTAGATCATGAACCAATACCCCGGGAGAGTCAAACTACCGGATGGAATGACGGAACATGGGTCTGGGCTCTCCGTGCATCCACTGCCGGAGGAGGAGTCATTATCCTCTCTCAGGAAGCATTTGAACATGGACCGGGAGAAGGTGACTTCAACTGGCTTGATCAAAATATTTATCTTTATTTTGCTGACAATGTCCCGGAAGGAGATCATTCCGTGGACCTTCACAGCGGAATCGAGCTCGAACTTGATGTTTTTGACTATAATCACGAAACTTCCAGCCCCTGCCTTAGAGCGATCGGATTTCTTGGACATATATCACTTTCCAATATCAGCAACCTGACCCAAACTGATGGAGGATCATTTACTATCGGTGGCGGCCCGGTTTACCTCCACCACCCGTCTGACATCCCGATCTTTGGAGATATAACAGATATTGCAGAAGAAATTTGGGGTGTAGAAGCGTGTCCTTTATAAAGTTTGCTCTGGTCTAAAAATACATTCCCAGTTCAAGAGCTCCACCGAAAACCTTTCCGTATTGAAATTTGTCAACTCTGAAAAGCGAAACATGAAAAAGTTGAACACCTATTCTCGTAGCATAGGTTCCCGGCCACTTTACATCAAAAGAATTATAATAAGAAACCATCGGACCTAATGCAAAAAAGCTATCTCCACGACCATCTCCCGACCTTTCTGAGTTGTAGTCAGGACCGTAATGATAACTGAGACCCAACCCCGGCCCGGTTGAAAATTCAACTCTCTGTGAAACGGGGATTTTATACTCCATAGCAATATCGGACTCATATTGAAGCATTTTAAATGCCGCACCAAAAAGGATAGGTCTGAAAACAGGAATTGTAATAGTCATATACCAGTCAAAAGTAAACCCGAATCTCATAAAAAACTTAATGTCACCGACAGGACCACCTTTTGTTCCTTCGGGAGATGCAACACACATTCTCATATCGTCGTATCTCCCTCCCATCATCATTTTAAAGCCGTAGGCCCTTTCCTTTTCAGTGGAAAACATCGTATAGGGAGCTTCTTCATGATCATCAGCGGAAAGTTCAAAAAAAGGTGCAGTAAAAAAAATCAGAACAAAAACGGCGGCAAAAAAGATTTTTTCCATTGTTGACTCCTAAAAAAACAGCGAACTTGTAAATCTTATTAGCACAAACACTGGGGATTTGCAAGCATTCGCCCTTATTTATTGACAAATTACCAATAGGGAATTACAATCTCTTGAATTTGATTTTTTGAGCCGGGAATGCAGATAACAAAAGCACAGAAAAGGCGAGTGGGTATTTTCTTTATATTTGGAGTGGGGATATTTGTTCTTGTAACCATTCTCCTTGTCGGCAACAGGTTGCTTAAAAGAGAAGACTGCTACTATACCAGGCTTCAGGATATTTCAATTGCAGGACTTACAGAAGGTTCATCTGTAAGATTCCAGGGGATGAATATCGGGCACATAAGAAATATATCCATAGATCCGCATGACACCTCAATAGTTCAACTTGATTTCTGTATTAAACCGGGAGTCCCCATAAAAGAAGGAACCGTGACACAACTGGGGAACATAGGAATTACCGGACTCAAATTTCTTGAACTCAAAGGAGGAGGGAAAGGTGATGATATACCTATAGGAGGAGAAATACCTTCCCAAAAAAGTGAGTGGGAGGAAATTACAGGAAAAGCATCTGTAATTGCAGCTAAACTGGAGTCTATTCTCAACAATCTTAATCTGGCGATATCCGGAGTAAAAAAAGAAGACATTGAATCAATAGTAAGCAACATAAACAGTATTTCAGGATCAGTTGACGACATTTTAAAAGACAATAAAGACAACATAACTACGATCGTGGGAAGAGTTGACACTTTGCTTGCTGAAATTAACAAAAACATGGACAACATAGGTGCAATAACTAAGAATGTAAGGGACTTTACATCTCCGGAAGGTTCTCTTCAAACAACTTTTACAACTTTCGAAGGAACTCTGTCAGATATAAGAAAAGATTACGAAGAAGCAGATATCAAAGAAAGAGTGAACACAATATTTGAGCTTGTCGAATCTGTACAAAGAACTGTTGACACCATAAACCTTACTCTGGAAAGGAGCCGGGAACATATAGACACATCGTTCATTGAAATGTCTGAGGGAATGTACAATTTCAATGAGTTCACGAGAATCATTATGGAAACCCCTTCCGCACTTTTTGGATCACCAGCTACAGATGAGGTGAAATGAAAAAATATTTAATCTTTCTCGTTTTCATTTTTTGCATGGGTATTCCTGCTACATCCTGTTCACTTTTCCGCTCAAAACCTACGGTAAGACGCTACTATCAAATATATTACAAGCCTAAGCCTGTTCTTGGAAGGCAGGTATCAGGCACTGTAAGAATAAGAACATTTGATGTCGACAAAATATACAGACGGCACAACCTTTTATTTAGAACTTCCCCTTACGAAATATTTTACTATAACACCCACTTCTGGGCATCCAGACCGGCCGACATGATAACCGACATTATCGCCGCACATGTTAAAGAAACCAAATTGTTTTCAGATGTCATAATTCAGCTTGACAGAAGACCTGACTATGTTCTTACCGGAAGAATACTTGCTCTTGACGAAATAGACAGTGATGATATCTGGTATGCAAGAGTGAGTATAATATTTGAACTTAAAGATTACAAAACAGACCGTGTAATTGTTTCCCATTCTTTTGACAGGAGAAAAGAAGTACACAACCAGAAGCAGGTTTATGTCGTCAGAACCATGGGTGAAATACTTGAAGAAGAAGCGGAAAAATTCTTTAATAAAATCTATGAACAGTTGAACATTGATTAAAGTCTTAACTATCCTCATCATATCATTTACTTTCTCTTTTACATACGGCCAAGCTGTAGATATAAGGGAAGTTAAAAATAAAAATATCCTCAGGCAGATCAGCGAAGACCCAACTCTTGTAGCAATGGGCAAAGGAGCTCTTTTTGTCCCTTACATAGTTGACCCTATCCTTGAGCCTCATTACACGATCTTTCAAGACGGAGAATTTGTAAAAGATGCTGAACCCGGAAGAAGAGTGCAGCTAAACCCTGGAGAGTATGAAATATATGTCGGAAGCGGACCTGTTGATATGCGAACCAAAATAAATGTTTTTATTGATGAAGAGAGGGTTACGGTTGTTCTCCCTACATGGTCTGCCCTCATAGTTCAGACGATAGATCAGTATAATGTAAGTTTAAGAGAATCTTATCAGATCGTTGACGAAGAAACCAAGTTGCAGATAGGTGCCGGTACCGGAGCAGACATTATAAGAGGAGAACAGGAGCAAGTCTGGATACTTAAGCCCGCACTCTACAGGGTTTTAAAAAGAGGCGAATCTCCAAGCTCTTTTCAAAATTTTGTTACTGTCCGTACCCGGAAGGGCAAACTAAGTACAGTACAAATGGTCTTTGAAGAAAAAACCCGCTTTGTTGTGGGAGGGGGAGAAGTCATAAGTGAGATCATAGACCCTGCCAAAAGAGGTAAGTGGTCATTTAAAGCCGTTATTTCTGCCAATTTCTCTCTGGTCAGCTCAGGATATGTAAGTGGCGGAACAGGAACTACAAATGATATTTCTTTAGGCTCAAATCTCAATGCTTCAGTCGTATATGATGATATTAACTACCTTTTTGTCAACCGGCTTGAATTAAACGAACAGTTTATAAAACCGGATAAAGACAGGATCCGGTTCATAAAAGACCAGCTGAGGTTCGAATCATCATTTGTTTACAGAATTAAACGCTACATAGGACCTTATGTCTCATTCAGGCTCAGAGCCCCTCTTTTTAACAAACATTTTAAAACCGGCAGTGAACCTGAAGAAACTGTTACCGTGATCGAAAGAGACGAATCAACCAGAGAAATAGCTCCCGACACAAACTTTACCTACGCAAAGTCTTTTTCAGCCACGACATTGCAGCAGGGTGCAGGCTTAAATACCGATTATAGCTACAGCAATATTTTTAGCTTCACAGGAAGGGTCGGCTGGGGACACAGACAGGACTTTAACCGTTTCAACTACGATATTTCCAAACTTGAAGAGCATTATGAAATAAAAAGGTTAAAATACTTTAATCACCAGTACGGACCTGAATTTTACATCTATCTGTCTGTTTTTCCTCTCAGTTTTCTTGAACTTAAAGAAGAGTTTGAAGCACTTGTCCCTATCCAGAACACAGAAGAGCTCAGCTTTCTTTCAAAAACTTCAGCATACTTATGGATATCCCGTTTCGCAGCCATACAATACGAGTTCCTTCTTGAAAAATCACCGACAACTACAGATGTAAGAACCATTACAAGTGAACACTCTTTAACCGTACAGGTATATTTTAACATCCTTTAAGCCGGATATAAATGAGCGATCTTAAAAAAATCCTTCTATTTGCCAGTGTTGCAACTCCAGTTGGAACATCATTGTTCCTTCTTGGAGGAGTATATTCCCATACCGGAACAAATTTAATAGTTATGCTTATAACCTCCATCCTGTCCATACTTTTTTTAATCAGTTGTGTCTATTCAAAAGATAAGTTCGACATCCCTCCTATAGTTATTCCTCTTTTACTGATCATCGCTTATGCACTTATACAACTTATCCCCTTAAGCCATGAAACATTGAAGCTGATAACTCCCACAGGTGCTTTTTTCAGAGCCTTAGGTCCCGGAAATAAGGGGCCGGTAACAATGTCAATCCCCGATACCTTTTACTCCATCTTAAGAATTGCGACATTGATACTTTTTTCTATCACTGTATCAAACATAATCTGTTGTTCTGAAAAATGGAAAAGTACTGTTTTGAAAATAATGGTGTTTTTCAGTACATGGGCAATTTTTGTCTCATTCATTCTCAGAATAGTTCATGCTGAATCCTGGCTTTACGGCAAACTATACAGACATGGATTTTTAATGGATCCTGTCATTATAAATCCCAATCATGCTGCAGGATTTTTCGGTGTTTCAGCCTTTATTCTTCTTGCTGTAATATATAAAACAGAAACTTCCAGAATGAGATTTTTTTACTCTGCAATATTTTTTCTTCATTGTATTGCCGTCATATCAACACTTTCAAGGGCAGGAATTGCTTCTTTTGTTTCCGCTTTGCTGCTACTTGCTGTAATGAATAAATTTTCAACAGGCAGTTTTTTAAAACACAGGACTGTGATCTTTTTTATAGCATTCTCCTTTATTACTGTTATCTATTCCGGACACTCCTATCTTTCCAGAGAGTTTGACTTCTACAGAGAAGGATATTTCAATAAAATATCGAATATTGCTGAGGTCCATCCTTATTTTAAAGATTTTATTATTACCGGATCAGGGCTTGGAAGTTTTTCAAAAGTATTCACTTATTATCAGGCAGATCCTGAAACGAGATTCACCCAGCTTGAAAATGAACCTCTTCAGTTTATTCTTGAAACAGGGCTCCCTTTCGCTCTACTGATCTTCGGTTTTCTGATATGGCTTTTTTATAATAAAACGGCTGTTTTCAACAATTCCAACGAAAAAAACTCTCTTATCGTTCTTCTTTACTTTGTGGTTGCCCACAACATGCTTGATTTTAATTTCCATAACTTTTCAACACTTTTTCCAGTTATTATTGCTGCTACAATACTTCTTAAACCTGTAACCGTGACCGGTCAGAAAAAAAATGGCTCTTTTATTTTCATGCTCCTTATGTCTGTTGCTGTTATATCTGCGATATCTTTTGCTCCACTGAGGACATTAACAGGATACGAAGGAGATCTTGAATATGACAAAGCTGTATATTTTTATCCAGCCGACTATTCTATTCCTTTTGAAGAAAGTATCAGGCGGATCAACAGTCGCGATAAAGGAGAGGCGGCATCTGCCGGATACTATATTTCTGATGCTGTGGCAAAGTCTCCACGATATTACTACAGCTACTATGTCGCCGGAACTTATATGCTTAAAAACGGTGCGGAAAAACAGGCTGTTACTCTTTACCGGAAAAGTGCACTACTGAGCGGAAAAAAACTTTCCTTTTTACTCACTAATGTTTTAAGACACCTGAAAACCCAAGGATTGGAAAATAAGATCATTGAGGTAATACCTTTCAAAAAAGAAAACAGGGAACAAATAGAAAGGTTTTTAAGAAGTGCCGACCTTGATGAAAAAACTTACAATGATATCGTAACCTTAAGAAAAGACCTGTTCTTTATTTCAAATCTGAGAACCATGGTACAAAACAATATGGAAGATGAAGCTCTTGAGTTTATTGAACAACTTAAGAGATCAGAAATTAATATCAGCAAAAAAGAGCGGGGAGAGATACTGATTTTAAAGGGAGATATAGCCAGACGAAATAAAAAATATCGTGAAGCATTCGACCTTTATCTTGAAGGAGCTGAAATAACAGGGAATTTTTCCGATCATCTTAGAGCTGCAAGAGCTGCTTTGTTTCTGGGAGAAAAAGAAATCTCTGTAATTGAGAATAAATTGAGAAAACAATCTTTTCGTTCAATAAGAAATGGAGCACAATACCATAAATGGCTTTCAGAAAAAGAGTTTAGTCAAAATTCATTTTTATCGGGGATAAATCACTTGAAAAAAGCTGTCGAGCTTGATGAAAGGCCTGGCTGGATATTTGAGCTTTATCGTCAATACAATAGACATGACATGCTTTTTGAAGCAAAAAAATCCCTTGAACTCCTTATAAGAAACCATCCTCAGTATAGAAAAGAACTTATAGTGGAACTGCTTGAGAAGGTGAAAGAAAAAATAACCAGTAAAAAAGAAAAAGCCTACAAAGAAAAACTGATAGGAAAATAGTCCGGCATCTCAGTAAAATTTTCTCAGCCTGTTTATTTTAAGACATCTTTTTGAAGCAACATCTATTTCAGCAATAATGCCTTCTATTACAGGGTCGGACTTTGACGGCTCAAATTTATGGTTTACAGATGTCAAAAGTCCTTTTAGACTTTCATTTTCATTAAAACCTATAACAGAGTTATAAGAACCGCATCTTCCAAGATCTGTGATATATCCCATTTTACCTTCGAGAATTTTTTCATCGGATGTCTGTACATGGGTGTGTGTTCCGGCAAGAAGCTCAACCTTATCTTTAAGATAAAAACCCATTCCCTCTTTTTCCGCTGTAGCTTCAGCATGAAAATCAACAACTATGATCTCTGCTCCTTTATCTCTGAGGACGGAAATCTCTTTATCAACAGCCACAAAAGGAGAGTCTATGGGGGACATAAAGGTTCTTCCCAATATATTTATCACGCCCACTTTAATATTTTTGTTTTTGCACAAAAAAACTCCCCCGCCATGACCGGGAAGCATTTCAGGATAATTAGCAGGCCTTAAAATATTTGGGTAACCCGATATGAATCTGGTGATGTCTTTTTTATTCCAAATATGGTTTCCTGATGTAATAACATCAACTCCCGCTTCAAAAAGTTCTTTTGCCGCAGGCTCAAGAAGCCCTGCCCCACCTGAAGCATTTTCACCATTGGCAACAACAAAGTCCGCCTCTGTTTCCCCGATAATACTTTTCAGGTTGTTTTTTAAAACCTTTCTTCCGGGACGGCCGATCATGTCACCAAGCATTAAAACTTTTAAGATCATAACAGCACTCTTATTGAGCCATTGAAATTACTCTGGTTTCTCTGATAACTATAACTTTTATCTGTCCCGGGAAAGTGAGGTCGTCTTCAATTTTTTTGGATATATCATTAGCAAGAACAAATGCCTTTTCATCATTTACTTTGCTTGTGTCAACAACAACTCTCAGCTCTCTGCCTGCTTGAATCGCAAAAGCTTTATCAACTCCGTCAAAAGAAGTTGCAATATTTTCAAGCTCCGTAAGTCTCTGAACATAAGCTTCGGACATCTCCCTTCTTGCACCCGGTCTTGCACCGCTTAAAGCATCCGCCGAAGCAACAAGAACATCAAGAACAGTTTCGGGTTTAACTTCACCGTGATGGGCAGCTATGGCAGTAACTATCCTTTTTGATTCACCATATTTTTCAGCAAGTTTTGCACCTATAGCGGCATGGCTTCCTTCAATTTCATGATCAACTGCTTTACCTATGTCATGAAGAAGTCCTGCTCTTCTTGCGTTTTTAATGCTTAAATTCATTTCCGCAGCCATAACTCCTGCAAGAAAACCTGTCTCTATAGAGTGTTTCCACACATTCTGACTGTAACTTGTCCTGTAGCGGAGTCTCCCTACAAGAAGAACCAACTCGGGATGCATCTTATGTATGCCAAGATCAAAAAGTGCCTGTTCTCCGGCCTCTTTGATCGTCTTCCATACCTCTTTAGTAGATATTTCAAAAACCTCTTCTATTCTTCCGGGATGTATCCTGCCGTCTGCAATGAGTTTTTGTAAAGTAAGGGAGGCTATCTGTCTTCTTACAGGATTGAAGTCACTTATGACAACAGCTTCAGGAGTATCATCAATGATAAGATCAACACCTGTAACAGATTCGATGGTTCTTATATTTCTTCCTTCCCTTCCAATTATCCTTCCTTTCATTTCATCATTGGGAAGACTTACCGTTGTAACTGTATTTTCAACCACATACTCTCCGGAGTATCTTTGAATCGCTGTTGACATGACCCTTTTTGCCATTTTTTCAGAATCATCGTTTAAGTTGTCTTCAATAACTTTAAGTTTTTTGGCGGCAATATGTTTTGCTTCGTCCTCTATTTTCTGAATAAGATTTTCTTTCGCTTCTTCCTGAGTCATTCCGGCAATTTTCTCAAGCTCCGCTTTAACTCTGGCGATCTCTTCTTCTATAACAGTCTTCTGCTTTTGCAGGTACTCTTCCACATCTTTCTGCTTCTTTTCAACTGTTTTAAGCTCTTTTTCTTTTGCTATTATGAGCTCATCTTTTGTTGAAAGCTGTTCTTCTCTTTTATTAAGCCGTTTTTCTCTTTCTTTGAACTCCTGTAAAAGTCCACTTTTCTGAGTCTCTGTTTTCTTTATTCCCTCAAGGAGTATTTCCTGAGCTTTCAGTTCTGCTTCTTTTGTAACACTTTGAACTTTTTCTCTGGCATGCTCAAGTTCTATTTTAGCTTTTTCGATTTTTTCTTTATAAGCTATTTTAGAGTACATCGCCCATAAAAGAGCTCCCACAGGGATACCGATGAGAAACATAATTATGATTGTAACATTCACTTTTCATCTCCATAATTTATTGTTAATATAGTAGATTTTTCGATTTCTGAAAATATATCAAAAAGTTCCGGCACGGTTTTACCGAGAGCCGGCAACTCCATCGGGAGGCTCACCTTTTTCACAATATCTAAAAGCCCTGGGGCTTCCTCCGGAAAAATATATATCTATATAAACGCATTCAAAAAGCTCTGAATGCACTGGCGAGGATGTTACATATTTTGTTCCGGATTGTCAATTTTTGTTGTAATTGAATCAGCTAAAAAGAAATGAAGCTGCAGGAGCAACCTGTTTCATCGTCAAAGGAGTCCCATATATCATCTGTTTTTTCACCGGCGGCAGTATCATCATCGGGGATTATTTCCTCTTCTTTTTCAATGTCATCCGGCTCACTTTTATCCATGTCCGGCTGTTCAGTATGACCATCATCCGGCTCGACATGCCATTCATCGGGATACTCCTGATCATCATCGTTCATATCATCATCGGGGGCTTCTTCTTCAACATCGCAATTCCCATCCAGTCTGGTACAGATCGTAGATCTTCCATCAGTTGCCCAGTACCACCATTCTTCGTAACGAACCCTTATGGCATCAAGTTTGGCAAACTGTTCGGGAAAAGGCCAGAAACCCGGTTCGTTCAGTAATATAAACGCAATATTGAAATGCTTTTTAGCTTCTTCATGTGACGGTTTTCTTGGACCCATTTCTCTTATTATATCATCCATCGTTACTTCTATTTTTTCAAAACTGACCGTACTTGGAGATGATGTTTTTGAGCCGGGAAGAGAAGGATTCCCTTCATGGCAAGGTTGAGACCTGCAAAGATAGAACATAGGGTCAACTTCTTCAGGAGCTCTAAGTCCCATCACATACTGATCAAGCTGTCCAAACTTTCTTGGAGTATCATAATAATATGTAAAAGTACCATCTTCATTATCAACAATATGGTGTCCGTACATAACAGAGGGTCCTGAACTGAAATCACTGTTCCAGTGCTGATTCGGACTGCACCTTTCAGTTTCGGTGGCACCCTCACATCCTCGCAAACCTCCACTTCCTTCAGAAGCCCCCTCTTTTTTGTAATTCATTGCTGAAAGCCAAAAATGGCCCATTTCATGTGCAAGAAGCTCTATGCTGGAAAGACCTCTTAGTGGAAACGGCATAGGATCATCAGGATTCCACGGATATTGGTCAATGTTGCACATCCTGGCTCCCCCGAGCAACCTTCCTTCACTTCCCCAGTCAGTGGGAGTTCCGTGAGGACTCCAGAAAGAGGGATCTCTTCCAATACCTTCAGCCGCTGACTGAAGCATTATACCCTGCTGCATATTCATCACAGGAGTAAATGTAGTGTAAACTATAATAAAGTCGTAAATATCAGGATGGGTCTTATAAAACTCATTTGCAGCGATCCTTTCTGCCACATTTATTGCCCCACCTGAAATGTTCGGACCTCCATGAACAACAGCTATGTTTTCATAAGGGTCTCCGTAAAGGCTTACAACACTTAGTAAAAAAACTGCAAAAAATAAAACCGGCTTTCTCATTGGAATCCTCTTTTTTTGACACATAAAGTCCTCAAGACACACAAGTATTATATTCTTCTAACTTTAAAAAGCAAACCGGATATTTATTTAAAGAAAAGTTTTTTCTTATGTTGAATCTTTTGTTTAAATGTAATAATATTTTCATTATTGGTTCTCTGTCCGCAGAAGAGTTTTTGAAAAAAATTGTATCGATGGAAAATGGTAAAAAATGACAAATACTGTTAAAAAGAAGCCTTTAATATCATGGACGCCTCCTATGAAAAGGGTTCTGTATGCTCTTGTGCCTGCAACCTTTGCATCACTGTATTTTTTTGGATGGAGATCTCTTTTTATGATCTCAGTTACATGCTTTGCCGGATTTTTTTCCGAATATCTGTTTGCAAGACATTACAATGAGCCGGTAAACTCAAGCGTCTTTGTCACAAGCGTTCTTTTTGCCCTTTCCCTTCCTCCTGCACTACCTTTATGGATGGCTGTCGTCGGAATTGTGTTCGCTGTTGTTTTTGGAAAAATGGTTTTTGGAGGTTTTGGAAAAAATGTATTTAATCCGGCTCTTGCAGGGCGGGCATTTATATATATTACTTTTGCCGGGTACATGACAGGAGTCTGGTCAATTCCGGCTCAAAACATTTTTGAAGGATTTATGATATGGCAGCCCGATGCTGTAACTTCAGCCACAGTTTTAGCAACAGGAGAAAGTGTGGATAAAAGTTTTTACATAAATGCATTTACAGGAATGATCCCGGGCAGCCTCGGTGAAACAAGCGCCTTTGCCCTGCTTGCCGGAGGGGTCTATCTTTATTGGAAAAAAACAGCAAGTCGCACAATAATTCACTCTACATTTCTTGGAATGATAATACTTCAGTCAATTCTTTATTACTCAGGGGCCGGTGGAGCAGCAGACCCTTTGACATCCATCCTTGCAGGAGGGTTCCTGCTAGGCTTGTTTTTTATGGCCACAGACCCTGTTTCCGCCCCGAAAAAGAAAGAATCTCAAATACTTTATGGATTCTTTATCGGTACAATGACCGCCCTTATCCGGACATTTTCGGTTTGGGACGGAGGAATGATGTTTGCCATATTGCTTGCCAATATGTTTGCACCCATAACAGATCACGGTGTCGCTGAGTTTCTTAAATGGAAAAAAGAAAGAAGGGGCGTGGTCAATGAATAAAAAAAACAAGTTTAAAGAGCGGATATTCATGGTCCTTTTTATGACAGGGATATCGGCATTTTTTGTTTCTGCAATTTCTGTTGTACACCTTTCAACAAAGGAGACGGTCAGGCGAAATGAAAATCTATTCTTAAAAAGGTCTGTCCTTTATACAGCCGGCATACCTTTTGAAAAAGACCCTTTAGAAATCGAAAAAGTTTTTAATAAAAAAGTAACCGTTTCACAGAATGACGGACTTCCAAAATATACTGTCCATTCAGAAAAAGGAACCATAAAGATCTACACCGTTCAGGGGAAAGGCTTATGGGGTGAGATCATTGCACATGTAGGACTTTTCAAAGATATGAAAATGTCCGGAATAAGCTTCATAAAGCAGTCTGAAACTCCCGGTCTCGGTGCCCGCATAGATGAAAAGTGGTTCAAAGAGCAGTTCCGTGGGAAGAAAGGACCTTTTTCTACTGTCCCTGAAGGAAGCACTTCCCAAATTAATGAGTTTGATGCGGTAACAGGAGCAACGATAACTACTAAAGCAGTTGAAGACATTCTCAACACAACATATAAAAAACTGTCCAAGGAATATAGAGAATGAGGAAAATAAAGAAAATAACTGTTGCCAATATAGGGAAAAACAACCCTGTTTTTATGCAGATACTCGGAATATGCTCAACCCTTGCTGTAACAAATGTCCTTGAAAACACTGTTGTTATGTGTCTGGGCCTTATTTTTGTAACTGCTCTTTCAAATACAACGGTGTCTGTTCTTAGAAAATGGATACCGTCAAGGATCAGAATGATGGTGTCAACACTGATAATAGCATCTTATGTAATTCTCGTTGATATCGTACTCAAAGCTTTTGTTCCCGATATATCCAGACAACTGGGGCCTTATGTCGGACTGATAATAACAAATTGTATAATAATGGGACGGGCTGAGGCTTTTGCACTTAATAACAAGCCGGGAATATCTTTTGTTGACGGGCTTACTTCCGGCATAGGATACTCTTATGTTCTGCTGGCAATAGCATTTCTAAGAGAGTTAATGGGAAGCGGAACCATCTGGGGAATAAAGGTAATGGGAGACTGGTGGGTTAACTGGTCTATCATGGTCATGGCTCCGGGAGCTTTTTTTATGCTTGCCGTATTTATCTGGGTAGTTAAAGGGAAACTGATCAAAGAGGAGACTTCCTGATGAGCGGGAATACAGGAATGGGAATATTTGCCATCTTTTTTGCAGCAACTTTTACAAGCAACATCCTTTTGACTCTCTATTTGGGAATGTGCAGTTTTCTTGCCGTTTCAAAACAAATAAAAACTGCATTTGGACTGGGGCTCGCCGTTATTTTTGTAATGACATCCACAAGTATTATCAACTGGATGATCTATCAATGGCTCCTGATTCCTTTTGACCTTGAATATTTGAGATATATCGTCTTTATTGTTACCATTGCTGCATTCGTTCAGCTTGTAGAGATGGTTATAGAAAAAACAAGTGAAGCTCTTTACAATGCTTTAGGGATATTTCTTCCGTTAATAACTGTTAACTGTGCGATACTGGGAGTAAGTCTTTTTATGATAATCAGAGAATATACTTTAACTCAGTCGGTTGCTTTCGGAGCCGGAAGCGGAACAGGCTGGCTTATTGCAATCATTGCAATGGCAGGTATCAGACAGAAGATAGAAAAAAACCGCATCCCGAAAGGTCTTGAAGGAGCTGGAATAGCTCTTATAATTGCAGGGATAATGTCAATGGCTTTTATGGGTTTTACCGGAATGATAGGGCTTAACTGATGGATTTTGCATGGTCTGAGTTTTTCACCAGTATTTTGATAGTGTCCGGAATTTCCGGAATTCTTGCTACTCTAATGGTAATAGCAGATGCAACTATCGGCAATTACGGTGAACTTAAAATCGCTATCAACAAAAAAAAAGAACTGACCGTGGAAGGAGGTCAGCCTCTTTTAACCGCCTTGAAAAATAAAAGTATATTTATTCCTTCAGCCTGCGGAGGAAGAGGTTCCTGTGGACTTTGCAAGCTGAAAGTTGACTCCGGAGGCGGAGATATTTTATCTACAGAGCTTCCGTGGCTTGATGATAAAGAAAAAGCTGAAAAAATAAGGTTGAGTTGCCAGCTAAAGGTTAAGCAGAACATGGAGCTTACAATACCTGAGGAACTTTTTAATGTAAAAGAATACAAAACCGAGGTTTCCAGTATAGTTAACCTCACTCACGATATAAAAGAAATTACTCTTGCTCTGCTGGAGCCTGCTGAAATTGAATTTAAAGCAGGACAGTTCATTCAGATGGAAATTCCCGAATACGATCTTACAGATGAACCGGTTTACCGTGCCTATTCCATTGCTTCCGCCCCTTCCATGAAAAACAGTATCAAGCTTCAAATTAAATATGTTCCGGACGGTATCAGTACAACATATGTAAACAGACATATGAAAGTTAAAGATAAAGTGATCGTAAACGGACCTTACGGAGACTTCTGCCTGCGAAACAACAACAGGGAACTTATATTTATGGCAACAGGTTCCGGAATGGCTCCTATATACTCCATTCTCCTTGATATGGCGGAAAAAGGAGTAAATAAAAAAACTACATTCTTTTTCGGTTGCAAGGAAAAACGCGACCTTTTTTTAACTGAAGAAATGAAAGATCTCGAAAGAAAAATGACCGGCTTCAAGTTTGTTCCGTCACTAAGCCGACCTCGGGAAGAAGACAATTGGCAAGGTGAAACAGGGAGGCTCAACACTGTTATAAAAAAATATCTTTCAGACACTTCTGAAGTGGAGGCCTATCTGTGTGCCGGAACCAGTGTAATCGAATCATATAAAAATGCTCTAAAAGAAATGGGGATCCCTGAAAACAGAATATTTTACGATGATTTCGGATAACTCTAAAGTTTATTAAGAAGCCACGCCATATTTTCACCAAGTATTTCCATTGTTCTGATTCCTTCTTCGTCTTTTGAAAAATCATTGATATCCCTTGCCACTCCAAGGTTCCAGTAAGTTGATCCCGGCACTATCATCTCAGATATTAAGTAGAAATTGTTTATAGCCTGGAATACATTTAAAGCCCCGGCTCTTCTGACTGCGACAACAGCTGCCCCCACTTTTCTTTTGAAAATGTTTCCGCTCGATCTTGCTGCATATCCACATCTGTCAATGAGTGCTTTGGTTTCGGAACTGAGCGAAGCAAAATATGTCGGAGAACCTATTATTATGCCGTCTGCTTCTTTCATTTTTTCAATGCAGCTGTTGATAATGTCATCGTCCATTATACACTTGCCTGACTGAAGTTCTTTACATTTTCCACATGCCCGGCATCCCCGGATCATTTCACCCCCGATTTGCACAAACTCACACCCTATTCCTTTTTTCTCCAGAACCTCAAACACCTTTTTTATCATCAAAGCGGTGTTTCCCTCTTTCCTCGGACTTCCGTTAAATGCGACAACTTTCATTTTCACCTCTAAAAATTTGATATAAATATGTGAAGAGCCCATCTGCTCTCATTTTCTTTGGGAGAAAGGTTGAATCCTACCTGTGCAGAAAGAGCACCGATAGGCGAAACATAAGTGAGTCCTCCTCCGCTTGAATATCTGAAAAGTTGATTGTCTGCGATATTCCGGATATCTTCCCATAAGTTACCCAGATCAAGGAATGAAATCATATAAAACTTGTCAACCAGTTTTATTCTCATTTCATTTCTCATAAAAAAATAGTATCGCCCTTGATGGTTATCGTCAACCTTGTCGGCCGGGGGCAAAGAATCTCCGGCGAAACCTCTGATAGATGTAGACCCTCCCAGCTTCAAAACATCATCTGAAGAAAGTTCCCCGGAATGTTTTATAATAACAGCTGTCTCGAAAAAGGAATGAAAAATAAAAGTGTCCCTCGGCTCCATTTCTCCGGTAAGCGTCTGCCTGAACTGAAGAGGAAGAAACAGTGAAAAATTATTTTCTATCTGTGTGTAGTGTCCGCTTCGACCATAAAGAGATGTCCTGTTGAATATTTTATGAGAAGTTTTATAGCCTGTAACAGGAAAAAAGATATTGCTTCTGTAGTCAATATATCCTCTGATCTCAGGAGTTATGATAAGTCTGTCAAAATCAGTATACCCCACTTCCCCCTGTTCATCAATTATGTGGTCTCTTTCAATTTGGTAAGCTATTTCAACTCCTGTTGACAGGAAATAATTTTCATTGAACCTTCTGAAAAAACTGAAGTGGAAACCGTTCTTATCTATCATATATGGAAATCCGCCGTTACTTCTTATGTCGTGTATGTGAAAAGCTTCAAGTTGGGCAGATAAGGGAAATGCCCGCAAATATATGTCCGGAAAAATGAATGCAAGATTTATTTTTCTTTCAATTCTGTCCCAAAAAGAAAAGTCGCTTTTGTAGTGATCTTTAAAAGAATCGCTCATGAAAAGTTCTATTTTTCTCGAAATTCTGAAATCCAGTCTTGATGAAAAACCGGTTTTAAGGACATTACGCCACTCAACGGTTCCGGTCAACCCGAATCCGTCATCTGTACTTACTCCGATACCGGGAGTTATTTTCCATCTTTCGACCTCACTGACGGTAACAACAATATCTTTTTCCGTTGAAGGAAACTCAGGATCAATAAAAGCTATTGTGGCAGATTGAAAAACTCCTGTCTGTAAAAGATTTCTCCTTGATCTGGTAAAAGTGTCCCCTTTTAATTTATCTCCCTGTCTTATCCTGATCATCCTTCTGATAACATTTGTATGAGTTAAATGATTCCCGCTGACTACAACTTCGGCAGCGGAAACATTAAAAAGGAAATCAGCATAAAATGTTAATTCCACCTTATTTTCATCAAAATTTTTATCAATAGTTACACGGGAAAAAATAAACCCTTTCTCTAACAACAGAGCTTCGACCCTGTCATGATATATTCCCACTGTCCTTTGACTGTAAGGCACATTTCCATGCAGTATTACAGTTTCCCTCAGCTCTCTGTCAAGTTCTTCATCTCCAGTTTCAAAACCGATCTTTGATATTGTATAGTGCGAATTCTCTTTGACACCGATTTCGAGAAAAAGTTCTCCATCTATTTCTTTAAACTCAACATTGAGCACTTCAACATCTCTATATCCTTCGTGACGATAAACCCTTTCCACAACAGTTTTAATATCATCCAGATAATCCCGGGGAATAGCTCTTGGTGGATCAGGGAGAAGTACCCGGTCCCTTCTGCTTCTATGAATTGCTCTGACCCTTTTTCCATCACTGTCTGTGTAGCCTCCGCCAGTAAGACTCCTGTTGATCGTTATCAAGGGAAAGTTTTCTTCTTCAATTTTTTTATCCAGGTAATCTTTTATCCTTGAGACAAGTATTTTTCTATTTTTGCCGGTCACCCCGGCAAAGATCACATCACTTACAAATTTTCTATCATTTTCTTTAATTTTAACATGTATGATCCTTTTCGCGGCCTCTCCAAGCACCCCACCTGAACTATGTGTATTCACAGCGACTTTTGCATAAGGAAAACCATATGCCTGATAAAAAACAAGTAGTCTGTTCTCAACTCCCCGAAGATTAAAATAATAGTTGGGAACTGTTGTTAATATTTCTTCGATCGTTCCTGTCGAAAAAGATTTCACTCCATCTATTATCAGTTCATAAAGAGCTCCTTTGTTTACAGAAACAGCGACCGTTCCGTCAGAAGTTGTCGATATGTTCACTCTTACATCCAAAAACCCCTCTTCTTTAAAGTATTCCGTCATAAATGTATTTATATCATTTACATTTTTTTCAATAAGAGGTCTGTTCCTGAATTGTCTTTCCAGTTCGTACTTCAGTTTTTTTAATTCTGAAACAGAAATATCACCTGAAAACCGGATGTTTTTTATCCTCGCCTGATGCCCTTCACTTATATGAAGATTTATGGAAACCCTGTTGTCACTTTGTATCTCAGTTCCAATACTTACCTGACAATTAAAAAAACCGTTGTCTCTATAAAGAAAGAGTATTTCCTCCCTGATCTTTTCCAACTCATGTGTATAGTGCGGCTGGTTCAACCTAAGTCCTCCGGCAAGTTTTATTGCCCTGTCCGAAAGGGATCGGTTGCCGACAATAGAAACATCCGAAATAAACAGTTGAGGGATACCGTTTATTGTAACGATCCATTTACCGTTGGAAGTTTTTTCTCTTGATACTATTATCTGTTCAAAAAGTCTTGTTGCATAGAGCAGCTTAACTGTCCTTCTGATATCACGGGAAGAATAGGGCTCCCCTTCTTTGAGCTTGATCAGGTTGCTGAAATCGGACCTGGGAAGAGAACTTTCCCAGATTATTGCACTTACCTCTTCACTTGCCACAAGCTGGTTAAGTAAAATAACCGCAAAAAATATGATGAATTTCAGTTTTTTATTCAAATACATATTCCAATCTCAGGTTAAAACCTATAGCTCCGAAAATATTCTCGAGTTTATCTTTGTTCCTCCACTCCAATCCCGCTTCCAGTCTCCTTGTTCTGTACTTAAGCTCAACTTTCTGGTCAGAAGGGTCAGCAGGATTCGATTCTAAAGCAAGGAAAAGATTATCATAAATCTCTTTTTCTGCCACCAGCTTCAAAATAGTTCTGCCATCTATGTCAGAGTATCTCGGGGTAAGTTCAAACCTTGATAGCCCGAAACTTCTCCGCACTTCAGCTGTTATACCCATTATATCTGTAATAGCCGCAATAGCGAGATCCCCAGAATATGTGTCACCGATGTTGCCCCATAAAAGCAAAGAGTAAAGCTGTTGCTGATCAAGCTGAGGAATGCTGTCAAGAGTTATTCTAAGATCGTCTTCAAGCACATATCCGTTTGCATACATTATAAGCCTGAAATCTCTTTCATCATCCCCTGTCCTGGCTGTAATGTTAGTGAAGGACTCTATGTCAACATAAGGGTTTATTCCTCCACCGTCTTCAAAAGTAATTATCCCTCTCTGTATAGTAAAGTCATTTTGTTTATACTCTATGGAACCGTTTCTTAACACCAGCGTTCCTGTTACATCAGGGTTGTTTGTGGTACCTGAAATAAAAGTATCAAAAATAACGTCTGAAGTTATGAGGTTTGTTCTTACTCTGAGATTATTTCTTCCTGTAAATTTAATACCCAGATCAACCGGGGTTAAGCTCTCCTCCCCTTTCAGTGCCCTTTTCCTGCTTAATGTCTGTATCAGTTTAAAAAGTTCACTGTCAATTGATAGAGGCTGGTTAAATTCCACATTTCTAACTTCAACATCCCCGCTCAGAGAAAAACGGTCCTGCTCTACAAGAAGTGCATTAAGAGAAGCAGACATCCCAAAATCGCCGGCAAGATGATGTCTCCCTGTTAAATTAGTGATCCTTATGTTCAAAGAGGCATCATCAAAAGGAAAGAGCGTTCCCGCTCCCGACATAACTATCTGTCCGCTGCCGGCATATCCTTTGAAGTTTTCTATGTGCCAATTTCTGTCTTCTAAAATTATCAGAGAATTAATATCTTTAAAAACGATCTGTGGGTTGTTCAGTCTGTAAGACATCTCTGAAATTCTGACCCTTCCTGAGAATTTCTCTTGATAATATGCAACATCAAAGTAAGCTCTTCCGTCAATACCTGAAAATCCTGCAGGATATATCATATCTACCATTCGTGGAAACATGATCCCTTTTGCTTTTATTTCAGGCTGAAAATCCTTTATTGAACCTTCTACATGAAAATTTACTGTTTCTCCATCAAAATAAACCTTTTCTATTTCAAGATCATCTGTTGTCCCTCTTATATAAAAAGGTGTTGAGTTTCTTATAAAAAAACCTGACTTCTCAAACATGAGTTTCGTTATTAAGGCATTAACATTGTTCTCTTCCACATTTGCATCAAGGGAAACTCTGAAGAAAAATCCGGCTTCTTTGTGGGTAAAATCTTCCGCCTTTAAATAACCGGAAAAAGTTTCTTTGTCCAGTTCGCTCATGGTTGCACCAAACTGCACATTTTTCCCAAGATGCCCTCCGGCTTTCATAAAACGTGTTTCACCTTCAAAAGAGCCTAAAAAAGAAAAATCTCCAAGTTTTACACTGTTAAGAACAATGTCTTCCAGCAGAGCTGCAGCCTTTATGTCAGGGGTATCAAGGGTTCCCGTTATATTGACTGCAAAATCGGGATTTTTGAAAAACAATTCTTCCTCCATTCCAAAGTCTTCTCTTGAAAAAGAGGATAAAACGGCTTTTATATCTATGCTGAGATCCGATTTGTCTATCGTTCCTGTTATATCGATCTCTGTTTCACCATATTTTATAAAACTGTCATCCAAATAAAGAATTTCATCATCTTTGCTTTTTAAGTTGAGTTGAAACAGATCGGCAACTTTTTCGCCTTTATATCCGATGTTCATGCTTTTTAAATGGCCATTGAGCTTTTTAAGTTCATCTTCAAAAAGCCCATCAAAGCTCAACAGGATGGTGCCTTCCACATCTTCTGCGTCAACATCAAAAACTTTTGCAGCATCTTTTATAGACCCTTTAATGCCCCGGGCTGCAAAATCAACTGCGACAGGGATTCTATTAAAGTCCAGCCCTACAACGGCATCTCTTACAGACAAACTGTCCTGTTCAATATTTTTTATTTTTAAAGAAAGCAGACTGTCTTTCAAAGATATATCCAGTTCGCATATTTCTGCCGAAAATCCATCAAAATGACATCCCGAACCGGAAAAACTTCCTGATATTTCAGTATTTTCATAAAAAGAACCGATAACACCTTCGACCGACCCGCTCCCCTTGACAGGGAACCCTGAGATCATCCCGACATCTTCGAGATTTACCCATGAACCGGCAAGAATAGGGATATGATACTTCAAGTTATCCCCATAACCAAACCAGCTATCTTTCACCATTACCCTGCTGTTTTCATTTTTTGTTTTTACAACAGCATTGTGCAACTTAACTCCATCAGGAGAAACAGTACAGTTTCCATTTACAAAAACTTCCCGTGGCAAACTGAGAACTTCTTTTTCGTCAACATCAAGTTCATTTACAATAAGGTCTACCGCAAAATCTGCAGAGAGGGTCTCAAGAGAAAAGAGATAGTCCGCTTTACCCGACACAATAAGATTCACGATCCCGCTGGTAGTCATTCTGTTAAGAGTATCATCAAGATCAAACCTGAAGAACCTGACTGTTCCGCTTGCCTTTTTAGATTTAAAAGGAAAAATTGAATCAAGAGATAAAAAAACTTTGTTGTTATGAAACAAATTCAGTCTGTTCAAAATAAGCGCAGAGGGAGTCAATTTGAAAAAAGCGTGTATATCCCAAGGCTTAAACCCCTCGTACTCAATATTGTTGATCGTAAGATTTCCATCTATCTCAGGAACGGCTCCCGCAAAACTTAATCTAAAGTCAGCATAAAGTTCTCCTTCTGCAGAGTATCCAAAAAATGATGCTATTTCAGAAAAAGATGCTTCCATTTCAGCTTTCAGCGTCTCGTCTCCATCTTTTTTTCCTGAAATGTGAAACGCTTGAGAATAAACATCCAGATGCTCTATCAGATATCTTTTCTGTTGTGCAGTAACTCCGGCTTCAAGCTTAATTTTGACATCTTTTTCGATTCCGGGATGCATTAAAATTATCTCCGGAACAGAAATATAATAAGTTCCGTTGCCGGAAACTGTTATTTCTGAAGCGACCACTCCTTGATCTTCTTGGACAGCGGATATATTGAGATTTCTGATATCAATGTTTTCCAAAGGGAAATATGGCAACTCTTCGGGAAAGGAAAAGTCATCATCCGAGTCAAACAGCTGACTGTCAAGATAAAGGTATCCGTTTTCAACCTTAAGATGTCTAACCACAGCTCTTTTTCTTATAAGTCCGGTGAATCTTCTCGTTAACGAAATTTCTACTGTATTTGCACTGAACGAAAAAAGGTTTTCCACATCCAATTCAAAATCACTGATGGAAAAGACTCCGTATCTGTCCAGACTTACTCTTGAGAAATCATAGCGGATACCGAAGACATTAAGTACAGAGCTTGATATAGGATAGAATGCAAATCTTAGAAAGAACAAGGTTGCAACAACAAAAATCAATATTACAGATAAGAATTTTATTCTATTCACAGCAACCATGTTAAAACTGGAGCGGGCGACGGGGCTCGAACCCGCGACATCAAGCTTGGGAAGCTTGCACTCTACCAGCTGAGTTACGCCCGCTTAAAACCCTTTTCTGTATATACTTTTCGAGGGATAAAGTCAATAATTTAGAATCAATGACACCTATATTCTATCGGAGTTGACTTGATATCCGTTCAGATATCCTAAAACAATTTCCTTTAATATCGGCGTCCGCCCGGTATTCTTTTCAGTAACAACAAGCTTTTCGTTCACGATGGGTCCTATTACCTGACAATCATCTTCACAGTCTGTTCCGGGTATGACTCTGTGTGTCAGAAAAGTTTTCACTTTGTCTCCACTGTAAAGAAGATTTCCTTCACAAAGAATCACAATATCATCTGTTATTTCATCAAACTCGGATATTTCATGTGTACTCACGATAATAGCCCGTCCTTTTTCCGTTTCTGTTTTAAAAATATTACGGAGTTCATCCCTTGCAACAGGGTCAAGGTGTTGGAAAGGCTCATCCATAATAACGATCTTTGAGTTTGAAGATATGGAAAGAGAGTTAAAAAGCCAGGTTTTTCTACCTTTTGAAAAACTTGAAACATCTCCTGAATAAGGGATATTTTTGCTTTTTATCAGATCCATGAACCTATTTTTATCAAAACGGGGGTATAAAAGCTGCCATAAACGACAATAATTTTTAGGAGAAAAGTATTGGAACACATCTCTATTCTCATCAGAAAATGCAATTTCAGATGAATTTATTCCGGAACCGTATTTTACATCTCCTTTAGACGGAAGATACTCTTTTGTGATAATTCTGAAAAGAGTGGTTTTTCCTGCCCCATTGGGTCCGGTTATCAGAGAAAGTCTTCCTGTGGAAAGGGAAAAAGAAACATCTTTCAAAGCAACTGCTTTATTAAAAAGTTTTGAAGCATTTAAAAGTTCTATCTCCATTTCTCTCTCCTGTCTGAAATGTAAACAACAAAAGAAACTATAAGAATTACTGCAGCAACAGAAAAAGAGTGAGTGTAACTTTTGTGGTATAGAGGGCTGTAAAGCTGATATTTGTTTATAGCCGGGTCACCTATGGACCCTGCAATAAGATCAGCTATAAGGAACAGAATAGGAAAAGTAACATTGTCAACACCTTTTGTCGTTACCAGCATAAGGATCCCGAAATAGGCTGAATAAAAGATCGAAATTTCAATCAGAAGGGAAAGGTCAGCATGTCCGAAAAAGAAAATATTTCCCATTGTCCCTGAAAAAAAAGCTAAAAACAGACCGAAAAAAAATGAAAAAATGAAAGTTTCCACCCGGGAGAAAGGTAGCCATAAAATATTTTTAAGAGTATTTCTATGAACATCATAAGGCAGCAATTTTGTAATTAGAAAGAAAACAAAAAAATATCTGGTATTTCCTGCTATCATCATAGCTAAAAATATAAGCCCGAGAGCTTTATATTTGCGGGCTATCTCAATGGTCAGATATGCTTCAAAGTGTTGTATCGCTTTAATCATTTCCGTTGTGCTCCTCCTCTGAAAACAAAAAAAGCTTTTTAATTATATTTATTGTTCTGTCCTCATTTTCAGCAATGTCTCTCAAACCCGCAAGAAAAAGAAAAACAAGAGTTGCAAGAAAAAAGTAAAGAACTTTTCTTTTTAAAAGAAACCCTGCAGATAAAAAAGAAAGAAGAAGAAGAAGATATTGCACAGAACCTCTTTCATGAAAAAAAAGAGATGCCGTCAACACACCTGTGGCTATAAAGAAGAGTGTGTTTGAAGGAATTTTTAAATTTATCCCGTCTCTGTTTTTTTTCACTTGACCTTCCTGCAAAAAACTGTGGTTATTGTACCGAAAGAAAAAAAATTTCCAAATTATAGCTTTGTTCTTGAATAAAAAAAATGTTTTGTTAGAATGTCTGGAACGGTTTGTTGAAAAATATGAGGTCTATGTTATGAAAAAAATGTTTTTAGGATTGTTTCTTTCAATGGTTTTTGCATTTGTTCTGGGTGGACAGGAAGCAAAAACAAAATGTCCTGACAACAACAAGTTCTGTCATAAGCATGGGGAACTCAGTTGGTCGGATATGTCGGACAATGTTCTTACATGGAAAGGTGCTACCGACTATTGCAAAAACATGGGAGGCAGATTACCCACCATCTCTGAGTTGAGAGCTTTGGTACAAGAGTGCCCTGCCACAGGACCAGGCGGTTCCTGCAAAGTGACTGACGACTGTCTTTCATATAATGACTGCAGGGATTTTGAATGTATCGGCTGTGTTCTTTCAACTGACGGCAAATACTCCGCACTGGGAGACATTGGATGGTTGTGGTCTTCCTCAACACCGTCAGAAGATTCTTTTGGTGTATGGTCGTTGCGCTTTGATTATGCTTTGGTAGCATACAGTCGTAAAAATTTTGACAAACGGCATGCCCGATGTGTCAAATAAAGTTTATCTGCCGGCTGTCAACTCCATCTTTAAAAAAAACAGAATGAATTTTCAAATGATACGGTCTTTAGAGGTCACTATTTTCTGATCTCGTAGAACAAGGAGGTTAAAATGAAAAATATTGCTTTTTTTCTTTGTTTTGCAATCTGTATAGCGGTTGTTTCCTGTACTGAAAATAAACTGAGTGAAGAAGTAGCGGCTTCACTGATAAAAGAAAGGATATCTAATATGCCGGGGAGGTCGGTATCTTTTTATCTGGGAGCGATCACAGATCCCGGATATCTTTCAGTTTACAGGGCTGTGGCAACGGGAGAATACCTTGAGATGGAAGATAATGTAAGCGTGGAAGGAGCTGACAGAAAAATGACCGTTATAAAGGCTACAGAAAAAGGCGAAGAGATATTTAACTGTGAAAAGAACAGATGCACGGTTGAAGTCTGTCAATACAGCCTTGGCGGTATCTTAGTGTTGTCTCAGAAAGGAAGGTTCGCTAACGCACGATACCGGTTGAAAAGCGACTGTTCAGGAGAAATGTATGAGCTGTTCAAACCATTAGCCGACAGACTCCATGTAAGGTCTGAAATAACTGAGGAAACAGCAGATTTTGAATTGGGCAGTGATGGTTGGAAAATAAGATGATCGAAACAGTTACAGGAGAATCCACATGAAAAAAAGAGTTCTTACTGCTTTTGTTGCCGTTGTTATGCTGGCAGGAATATCCTGCACAAAAAGTAAAATAGAGTATCCCGGAGTAACAGATGAAGTTTTTCTAAAATGTCTCAGATCAACAGAAAAACAGTTTAATGAAATTACGGAGCTTGACTGCTCTAACGATGAAGAATCTCTCAAGGCCAACCCTTTTGGAGAAAGTTTGATACACAGTATTGAAGGAATCGAAAATATGCCGGGCTTAAAAAGCCTGAAACTGAGAAAAAACAAAATAAAAGACATTGAGGCTCTCTCATCTCTTAAAAACTTGGAATATCTGGATCTGGGTGAAAATGAAATATACAGGATAGGAGTGCTGTCCGGACTTAAGAACCTGAAAGTTTTAAAGATAGACAAAAATTATATTGGAGATGTGTCTCCCGTAAAAGGACTTGTCAACCTTGTAGAACTTAACATCAGCTCCAATGCTGTGGGAGGATTTTCCGAGTTTACAGAACTTTCCAATTTAAAAAAACTGGTTCTTGACAATAACCGTATAATGGAGCTTAAGCACTTGGAAAGTCTTTCCGGGTTGGAATATCTTTCCATGAACGAAAACTCTATAATAAACATACAGCCTCTTGAAAAACTTAATAATCTTAAAACATTAAAGTTGTCCCGGAACAGGATCAGGGATATAGCGGTTCTTGGGAGAATGACCCGGATAGAGGAACTTTACCTTGGTGAAAATCAAATAACCGGACTGGAATCTATTAAAGATCACCCGAACCTTCGGGTTCTTGATGTGGAAATGAACACTATCCGTGACTTCTCAGATGTTGAAGAACTGGAAAAAAGAGGTACGGAGATTTTAGGAAAGAGACTACAGAGAAAACTATAACATATTAAAATAACATGTCTTTTTATTTAAAGTTTATTTAAAGAAAGTTTTTGTTGTAAAAGTTGCTTAAAAGTGTAAAAATTTCATGTTGTTTATTGTTTTCAGCTAGGAGGATTTAATTTTGGAGTCGTTCCCTGCATACGAATTAGTGGGGGTTGTTTTATGTATTATTTTAAGTGCATATTTCAGCGGAACTGAAACAGCTCTCACGGCTCTTTCAAAGGTTGAATCTGAGAAATTATCTGAAAAATGGAAATTTATAGCACCTGTTCTTAAAAAATGGGATTCCAACCCGGGACTTGTACTTTCATCAATTCTTATTGGAAATAATGTGGTGAACATTCTCGGAGCTCTTTTGACAGGTAAAGTTTCCTACCATTTCCTGAGTCAGTACGGTGTTGGAATAGCAGACATTGCTGCCGTTGCAGCCATGACAGGTTTTGTGCTTATTTTCGGAGAAATATCTCCTAAAACTTTTGCAAAAATAAATCCAAAAAAATGGGTTGTTCCGGCACTGTTTTTCCTGAGAAGCTTTCAATGGATACTTCTGCCGTTTTCATATATTCTTTCAAAGTTTGCCCAGTCAATAGTTAAGTTAATGGGTGGAGAGGTTAAAAACACAGGCCTTACTCAGACAGACATAGAACACCTTATAAGACTCGGGAACAACGAAGGGATTTTTGAAGAAGAGGATCAGGGGGAGTTGCTTACAAGTGTATTGGAATTTAAATATACGATGGTTAAAGAGGTGATGCTGCCCCGTACAGATTCACATTTTCTTGATGCGGAAACTACCTTGAAAGAAGCTTTGTTGAAAATTGAAGAATGGGGGCACAGCAGGGTTCCTGTTTTTGGAGAATCTGTAGATGACATAACAGGGATCCTCTATGTGAAAGATCTTGTAGGGCTTGTAGGCAAGCCGGACACCGATCTTTCAAAAAATATTGCTAACCTTGTAAGAACCCCTGTGTTTTTTGTTCCTGAAACACAGAAAATAAACGAAACCCTTAAGGCTATGCAGAAAAGCTGCACTCACATGGCTGTCGTCGTTGATGAGTTTGGAGGAACAGCCGGCATAATAACTCTTGAAGATATTATAGAAGAGCTTGTCGGCGACATCAGAGACGAAGACGACAAAGAAGAAGATTACATTATAAAACTTAATGATTCCGAGATCCTTGTAGATGCCCATATTTCTATCAGTGACCTTGAAGAAGAGCTTGACATATCCATCCCTGATGAAGGCGAGTACAACTCACTTGGCGGATTCATTATCAATGAAGTTGGCAATGTTCCCCCCGAAGGTTTCATCCTTAACTACAATAATTATGAGTTTACCGTCATTGAGAGCGATGAAAGACATATTGCAAGGATCCGTATAAAAATACACCCTCCTGAAAATAATAAAGAACAGCAGACAGAAACTACTTC
>SLOD01000082.1 GCA_007132725.1 Candidatus Sumerlaeota bacterium | reverse complement strand
TTTTCCAAATTAATTGCCTCTTTCCACAAAACTCCTCTTGCGTTCTTGAAACCAATACAGTATGCTTTGTTTTATCCAGGAACTCAAGTTTTTTTGTATTTGAGTTGTTTCAGACAAAAGAGAAGGTCAGGGAGTTTGTAGGGACCTAAAGCACAATTTTGATGACAATGTTTTAACCGGTGAAGTAGATGTTTTTGTAACTAAATGGAGCAGGGATTAATAGGAAAACTCAATGAAAAAATGTCCGTTCTGTGCAGAAGAGATTCAAGATGAAGCAATAAAATGCAAGCATTGCGGAGAGATGTAAAAATGGGAAACGATAGAAGTATTGCTCAACACTTTGGTGAAAATTTAGCTGAATTGCTGGCGAACAAAATTGTTGGGGTATATGGAGATTTTCCCAAAAAAAAGTATATTGATGCAATCAGCAGAAAGTGTGGCGATTTTGCTTTATCCAAAAGGATAGAACTGCATGCTGATGAACTTTTTAATTTCCTGCCGAAAAATTTTAAAGAGGCATCAAGCATTCTCGTTTCTATTCTCGGAGAAGAGAATGAAAATGAAACTGGAATGTTTTCAGTGTTTTACTGGATAATGCCTGTTGGAAAGTTTGTTGAAAAATACGGGCTGGAACACTTTGATGAATCAATGGATGCCGTTGAAGAAATAACTAAAAGAAATACCGGAGAATACGCCGTAAGACCATTTATCCGTCAATACCCTGAGCAATCCCTGACGAAAATGAAGCAGTGGGCTAAATCTGACAATTTCCATTTAAGGAGGCTGGCAAGTGAAGGGCTGCGTCCAAAACTTCCATGGGCTACAAAGCTCGACACATTTATAGACAATCCTCTGCCAGTATTTGAAATTCTGGAAATGCTTAAAGAAGACGAAGTGATGTTTGTAAAAAAATCGGTCGCAAACCATCTGACCGACTGGCTGAAAGTTAACAAAATGCCAACTGTGTCACTCATAAAAAAATGGGAAAAAACTGACAACAAAAACACAAAATGGATCGTTAAAAGAGCGACAAGAAAAATACCGCTTAACTAAATATACACAAAAACCAACACTTTTCCTCGACTTTTCTGATCAGTTTATTATATTTCAACATGCGAGGGAAAATATGGAGGTGTATTTTATTCAATAGGTTGCGCAGACGCTCTCAATCTTGACGGAGGCGGATCAACCGCTTTCTGGACACCTGATACATACATTATCGGAGAAGAAGACCGTCCAGTATTCAACGGATTGATGATATATTGATTTTTATCACTAATATTTGACAATGCGGAGAATAACGGCTATAATCACCGCAGACTGTGCGGAGATTAGCGATGTATATATACGAAAATAAGTGTTGGCCCAATTTCAAATGGGATAGTGATATACTGTTGCCCCTGCTTTCTGCTGTAAGAAATTATCAGGGGAAAATTGTAGGAAAAATGGGGGCTTTTAGTTTTGAACTTAAAAATCAGGCTAACTTTGAAATTTTGACTCTTGATGTATTGAAGTCAAACGAGATAGAAGGAGAATTGTTAGATCGTGATCAGGTAAGATCATCGCTTGCCCGCAGACTGGGGATTAAAATATCAGGACTGATGGATTCCGATAGATATGTTGACGGTGTTGTTGACATGATGCTTGATGCAACAGGAAACTATAATAAAAGACTGAACAAAGAACGGCTTTTTGCATGGCATACTGGACTTTTTCCAACCGGTTACAGCGGTATGCATAAAATAATTGTTGCAAACTGGCGAGATGATTCAAATGGTCCGATGCAGGTTGTTTCAGGAGCAGTGGGAAAAGAAAAAATCCATTTTCAGGCACCATCTGCCCAAAATCTTGAAAATGAAATGAGCTTGTTTTTTAACTGGATAAATGGCGAACAAAATATTGACCCGGTATTAAAGTCGGGAATAGCACACCTCTGGTTTGTCACGCTTCACCCGTTTGAAGATGGAAACGGCAGAATTGCCAGAGCAATAGCAGATATGATATTAGCAAAATCAGATGAACAGCCGTATCGTTTCTACAGCATGTCAACACAAATCCGGAAAGAGAGAAAAGAATACTATGAAACACTTGAAAAAACTCAAAAAGGGACAATTGACATTACCGGATGGCTGAAATGGTTTCTTAACTGCCTTTTACATTCACTGGAAGCATCAGAAATAATTTTGAAAGAAGTTATCTTCAAACACGATTTCTGGCTTGCCAACAACCCTAAGATATCAAATGACAGACAACGAAAAATGTTGAACATGCTTCTTGACGGGTTTGAGGGAAAACTGACTACATCAAAATGGGCAAAAATATGTAAGTGCTCCCAGGATACGGCATTAAGGGACATACAGGATCTGATAAATAACAATGTTCTTTACAAACTGCCCGATGGTGGAAGAAGTTCCGGCTATGCAATAGTTTTAAACGAACCTGTTTAATCAGGAATTCTAATACGGACATATTCTAACCTACTTGTTTTCCCTATCCTTCTTAAGCATTTCATAAGATCTGTCCCAGGTGGCTTCCCCCTTTTTGGAGAAAAAACATGCAGGAAACTGCCCCATCCTGTTGTGATATGCGATACATTCGCAACACAATCCATGTCTTGGACATCCGGAATAAGTGCAGTTGCACCGGTCATCGTTTTTCTTTTTGTTTTCACAGTTCATAAGGTACCTCCTTGTCAATAATGAACATTATTTTTATATGATTACACCGTTACAGAAATTGTCAAAAAAACTTGTCCGATATTGCATTAGTGATTTTTCATGATAATATC
>SLOD01000092.1 GCA_007132725.1 Candidatus Sumerlaeota bacterium | reverse complement strand
TCCTGTACCGGAATTCTCAAAATCACAGTATTCATCTCTTCTGCAATCCCTTGTGCTGGTGCAAACTTTATTTGTTTCCACAGGATCATCGTCATCTGTGATACAACCATAGATAAGAGTCAGGATCAAGATCAGTGCAAGAGTCGCAAAAACATGGAAACTTTTGAAAAAACGCATTGCATCCTCGTATTATCAAAAATTAAATCAACTATATTTTAATGGACACATTATAAATATCAACCTTTTTCTAAGTATGCTTATTTAATTTTACTTGGAAGAAATTGATTTTTATTTATAATCTCTACTGTGCAGTTTTAACAGGGAGGTTTTTTTTGGCTATCCTGAAAATAAAAACAGCGGGCAATCCCTTCCTTAAAAAAAAAGGTGTGGAGGTAAGCAAAATAACTAAAGATATCATATCATTGACAGAAGACATGATAGACACTATGAAAGCTGCAGGGGGACTTGGTCTTGCAGCTGTCCAGGTGGGTATTCTTTTAAGGATCATAATTATTGATTTCGGGTACCTTGAATATGATAAAGCTGTTGAAAAAGGTGAAACTCCCAAAGAGCCTGAATTTAAACCTGTTGTACTTATCAACCCTGTAATAAAATCAGACGAAGGCAAAACCTCCATTATGGAAGGGTGTCTCAGTGTTCCGGGGTACAGAGCTGAAGTTGAAAGAGCTTCTAAAATAACTTACATGTACACCGATATCAATGGAAAGACTGTCAATGCAGAAGAAGAAGGTTTGGGAGCTATTGCAATTCAACATGAGATCGATCACCTTAACGGAATACTTTTTATTGACAGGATCAGCAACCTTAAAAGGAACATAGCTATTAAAAAAACAAAAAAACATCTTGAAAGTATTAAAGAAGACGGAGATAAAGTTGAAAGTGCTCTTTATGGGTAGTCCCGGAATATCTCTCCCTTTTCTTAATTTTATTTACAACAAGAACTGTGATATCATGGTCTTTACACAAAAAGACAAGGTCAGGGGAAGAGGAAAAAAACCGGAACCTACAGCAGTTTCAAAAAGAGCAGAAGAATTGGGATTACCTGTTCATAAAACATCTATAAAGTCAAAGGAATCTTTTGATATTATAAAACGGTTTTGTCCTGATATTTTTTTCGTTGTTGCCTATGGACAGATACTGCCTCCTGAAATATTGATGCTCCCCAAACTTTATCCTTTAAATGTTCACTTTTCTCTTCTGCCTGAATACAGGGGGGCAACACCGGTGAACACTGCCCTTCTGGATGGGAAAAAAACAACCGGAACAACTATCATGATAATGGATAAAGGCATGGATACCGGGGACATACTTCTCTATGAAAAATGCAGCATTGAACCGCAGGATAACGCATCTTCCCTTTTTGAAAAATTGATAAAACTTTCTTTATCACTGCTTGATGAAAACTGGACAGAAATATTAACCGGGAAAATCGAAGCAAAAGCTCAGACAGGGACTCCATGCTACACTAAGCTCATAAAAAAGGAAGATATTAAAATAAATTTTAATAACAATAGTGAAGCTGTGCACAACAAAATAAGAGCTTTTAATTTTGAGCCGGGAACAAAAACTATTTTCAGAAAAAAAACTCTTTTTATACAGAGCTCTGAAAATCTTTCCGGGATATCCGGGGAAGCAGGAAGAATATTGTCTGTCAATAAAAAATTCTTTACAGTTGGTTGTTTACAGGGAGCATTAAAAATAATTACTGTCAAACCTGAAGGTAAAAAATCTATGAGTGCTGAATCTTTCATAAATGGGTATAAACCTGTCACCGGAGAAATTCTGGGATGATAAAAACAAAAAATCCGAAACTTACCGCCGCCAACTTGACACGGACAGTTCTCGACCAAGCTCTCTTTATCAATGAACTTTTAAACGATTCTCTATCAGCTTTTGACTATAACGAAAGAAGATTTATAACAGAGATGGTTTACGGCACCGTAAGGAATATGGGGCATATTGATTTTTGGATATCAAAAGTTTTCAAGAAACCTTTAAAAAGAATAGACCCGGAACTGCTTGGAATAATAAGAACATCTTTGCACCAAATCATATTTATGTCTAACAGAGATAAAAGGTCTGTGGTAAATGAAGCTGTAGAGCTCACAAAATTATGCGGGAAAGAAAAGGCATCAGGATTTGTAAATTTTATACTCCGTGAAATACTTAGATACGGTCCGGATAGAAAAAACATGGAAACCTTTTTTAAGGGAGACCGTGACGGTTTTCTGCAAACCTACTACTCAATTCCCGACTGGTTATACAAAAGGATCATAGGGTTTTCCCCAAAAAGTGATATTGAAGATTATCTTAATATTATTAATACTCCTTTAGGGATCACCCTCCGGGTCGAAGGGAATGAGTCGTTCCGCAACAAAGTTATAGATAATCTGAGAAAAAAAGGAGCGAGTGCCGATGCGGCTGAAAGTTGCAAATTCTGCATACATACATCTAAAGCTGTAAACTTTGACATGGTTAAAGATATGGATGGAATCTTTATCCAAGACGAATCTTCTCAAATGGCTGTCAGTGAAATGGATATTGTTGAAGGAGACCGTATCATAGATATCTGTGCCGCCCCTGGAGGAAAAACCCTTTTTGCTTCCTATTTGACAGGAGATAAAGGAAAAGTGGTTGCTGTCGATGTAAATAGACACAGACTTAAAATTCTGACTGATACCGCAATAAGATACAAAAGAAAAAATATTGAAATTAAACTCCATGATGCAACTGTTTATAACGAAATCTGGTCGGAAAAATTTGATAAAGTACTTGTTGATGCACCGTGCAGTTCACTTGGAACTATAAGAAGACACCCCGAGATCAAATGGCTTAAAAATGACTCTGATCCCCACAAAATGTCTGTTCTTGCATCGAAAATACTTGAGTCTTCCTGTCGTTATGTTAAAAAAAACGGGGTTCTTCTTTTCTCTGTGTGTACTTTTACAAATGAAGAAACTGTTGATCAAATAAAAGAGTTTAGCAATAAATACCCCCAGTTTAAAATTGAAAAGTCCTTTTATACTGTCAGCACTATTTATGATAATAGAGATGCTTTTTTTATATGCAAAATGAGGAGGATAAAATGATCAAAATAGCACCGTCTATCCTTTCAGCTGATTTTCTTAAGCTTGAGGAAGAGATATCTTCGATCGAGACAAGCAGTGCCGACATGGTACATCTTGACATTATGGATGGAAATTTTGTACCTAATATCACCTTCGGTCCAATGATAATAAAACAGATAAGAAAAATTACAAAACTGCCGTTTGATGCACATCTTATGATAAAAAACCCTGTGTTTTTCGCACCTCTTTTTGTAGAAGCAGGTTGCGATATGATAACAGTGCATGCTGAAACAGAAATTCACCTTCATAGAACCCTACAATTTTTAAAGGATCTGGGGGTTAAAACAGGGATATCTGTAAATCCTCATACCTCTGTAGATTTTCTGAAGTATGTCGGCCATATGTGTGATCTTTTTCTCATAATGAGCGTAAACCCGGGATTCGGTGGACAGAATTATATAAAGTCTGCCACAGAAAAAATCAAAAAAGTAAAAGAAATTCGTGAAAAATATAATTTCAACTATGAAATTTCAGTTGACGGCGGAGTTAACGATAAAACAGTTTCCGAAGTTATAAAAGCCGGGGGAGATATTGTTGTCATGGGCTCCTACTTTTTTGGTAAACCACCTGATGAAAGAAAAGAGCTGGTCTCTCACATAAAAAATCAACTTGCCTGAGTATTGTCTGAGCAGGCGGCATCCCCCTCAGTTGCCACCACCTAAAAAAGAAGCTAAAATGCTTATAAGTCTTTGAACAAGACCTTCTCTTTGAGCAATTATAACAAAAGCTGTTACAGCGACTGGAAAAGTAAGCAACAAAAAATATTTTAACTCATTTCCCGATACATCTTTTATATACTTTTTTTCCGGAGCAAGATCTCTGATCCTCAATTTCTGTCTGAGAGGCTCACTCCTTTTTTTTATTCTTACAGACGGTTTATACTCCTGCTTTACACCTTCGGGGTCATATTCCGGTGAAAAACTTGAGGTATTAAAATCTGAGTTCATCATGTCAGCTTTTTTCCCTGTTTTTAATTGAAGCTTCTACAAAGGCCCTGAAAAGCGGATGAGGAGAAAAAGGTTTTGATTTAAATTCAGGGTGAAACTGGCAACCTAAGAACCAAGGATGGTCTTCTACTTCGACTATTTCTACAAGACCGGAAACTTTATCTCTTCCTGTAATTTTCAGCCCGCAACTTTTAAGGTCATCTTCATATTTAGAGTTGAACTCGTATCTGTGCCTGTGCCTTTCACTTATGATATCAGAACTGTAGGCACTAAAAGCAAGACTTTCTTTTTCAAGCATACAGTTATAAGCTCCAAGCCTCATAGTTCCGCCCATATTCTGTATGCTTTTCTGTTCTTCCATAAGATCAATTACAGGATAAGAGGTCATTCTGTCAAATTCCATTGAATGAGCACCTTCCATTTCACACACATTCCTTGCAAACTCAATGGTTGCTATCTGCATGCCGAGACATATCCCCAAAAAAGGAACTTTATTTATCCTGGCATATTCAACCGCTTTTATCTTACCCTCGACACCCCGGACGCCAAATCCCCCCGGAACAAGGATACCGTGAGCATCTTTAAGACATTCAAGTAATGAAACTTCCCCTTTTTCTATTTTTTCTGAATCAACATAACACAGATCTATTTCATACTTGCTTGCAGTAGCAGAATGTATAAGGGCTTCATTGAGACTTTTATACGATTCTTTCAGTTCAACATACTTTCCAACTATCGCTATTTTCACGCTACCGACAGGGTTTAATCTGTTTTCCTCTATTTTTTTCCACTTCTGCAAACCGGCACTTCTTGACCAGATATTAAGATATTTAGCTATTATCTCATCAACACCCTGTCTGCTGTAAAGAAGAGGAAGTTCATAGATACTCTCCACATCTGTTGCCGAAAAAACAGCTTCTTTTTTTACATTACAGAAAAGACTTATTTTATCTTTCATTTCCGGACTGAGTTCTTTTTCGCAACGGCATAAAAGAATATCAGGCTGAATACCTATCATTCTAAGTTCTTTTACACTATGCTGGGTAGGTTTTGTCTTAAATTCACCAGCTGCTTTAATGTAAGGAACAAGAGTAAGATGAATGTAGATAACACTTTCTTTTCCAACATCATAAGCAAACTGTCTTATAGCTTCGAGAAACGGAAGACTTTCTATATCTCCCACTGTCCCACCGATCTCGACAATAACAATATCCGTCGTTTTTCCAAGATTGGTTACTTTGCTTTTGATTTCATTGGTAATATGAGGTATGACCTGAACGGTTTTACCGAGATATTCGCCCTTTCTTTCTTTATTCAGAACAGAGTCATATATCTGTCCCGTTGTAAAATTGTTATTTTTTGTGAGAATCACATCACAGAACCGTTCATAATGTCCAAGATCAAGATCTGTTTCCGCTCCATCGTCGGTCACAAATACTTCTCCATGTTGAAAAGGACTCATTGTCCCGGGATCAAGATTCAAATAGGGATCGAATTTAAGAAGATTTATCTTTATTCCCCTGCTTTCAAGAAGTGCTCCAATAGTTGTTGCCGCAATTCCTTTACCAAGAGAAGATACAACCCCGCCTGTAACAAAAATGTATTTAGGTTTTCTTGTCATCTTTCAAAACCCTCTAAATTATCTCAAAGCATCTATCCCTGGTAAAGTGTTGTTTTTTAAAAACTCAAGACTTGCTCCACCTCCGGTAGATATATGAGTGAACATATCTTTAACACCTGCTTTTTTCATAAGAGAAACACTGTCACCTCCTCCGGCAACTGTATGAGCATCCAAAGAAGCAACAGCTTGAGCAAGAGCTAGACTTCCTTTAGCAAACTGATCTTTTTCAAAAACTCCCATCGGACCATTCCACAACACATACTTACACCCTTCAAGCTTTTCCACATACATTTTCACAGTTTCAGGACCTATATCAAGAGCCATCATATTTTCAGGAAAATTATCATTTGAAAATATCTCTGTTTCTGTGGAGTCAAATGTTTTTGCTGCAACATGGTCAACAGGAAAAAGGAGGTCTACCCCTCTTGCTTCCGCACCTCTGATTATTTCTCTTGCAATAGATATTTTGTCTTCTTCGACCTTTGAGTTGCCAAGTTTAATACCTTTGGCAGCAAGGAAAGTGTATGCCATAGCTCCACCGATCATTATCCTGTCAACGACTTCAAGCATTGGACGAATTATAGTGATCTTATCAAGAACTTTTGAGCCCCCTATAATTGAATAAAAGCCGTCTCCCCTTTTAAGACCTATAAGCTTTGAAAGCTCCTCTATCTCTTTTTTCATTAAAAGTCCCATGCCTTTGGTGTCAACTAAAGAAGGAAGAGCATTTACCGAAGCATCTTTTCTGTGAGAAACTCCAAAGGCATCGTTGATATAAACATCACACATTTTAGCAAGTTCTCTGGCAAAAGTCATGCTGTTCTTTTTTTCTTCGGGATTAAATCTTAAATTTTCCAGAACAAGTATCTGGCCCGGCTTGATATCCCGAACCATCTGCTGAGCACCCATACCGACACAATCTTCGAAGAAGAAAACATCTCTTTCAAGCACTTCCGCCAGTATAGTTGCGATCGGTTCAAGTGAGTAAAGCGGATCTCTTTCCCCGTCCGGTCTTCCAAGATGAGATGCCAAGATAATTCTCGAATTATGCTCAAGAGCGTGTTTTATAGTGGGGAGAGTCCTTTCGATCCTGTTTATGTTTGTGATATTCCCTTCGTTATCCAAAGGGATATTGTAATCTGTCCTTATAAACACCCTTTTTTCTCTTATAGCAAGCTCTTTTATGCTCTTTACATTAAGGGTTTCAACGAAACTCATAACTCCTCCTTAATTTAAGAAAACAATTTCGCAAGTAAATCGATCATTCTTGAACTGTAACCCCATTCATTATCATACCAACTGAGGATCTTCACCATGTTACCATTCATCACAGCTGTTGAGCCGGCATCAAGTATGGAAGAATGAGGGTCTCCATTAAAATCTAAAGAAACAAGAGGCTCATCACAGTATCTTAAAATACCGTTCATAGAACCTTCAGCATACTCTTTCATAAGAGAATTTATTTCTTCTATATTACTATTTTTTTCAATAGTGTATACTGCATCTACAAGACTTACATTCGGAGTAGGCACTCTGACTGAAATTCCGTCAAGTCTCCCTTTCAACTCAGGAATTACAAGACCTATCGCTTTAGCAGCACCAGTAGTTGTCGGAATCATATTAACAGCTCCGGCCCTTGCTCTTCTAAGGTCGCTGTGAGGGAGGTCAAGTATCCTTTGATCATTTGTGTAAGAGTGGATCGTGGTCATAAACCCATGTTTTACCCCGAAATGTTTGTGAAGTATGTAAGTTATCGGTGCATAACAGTTAGTAGTACAGCTGGCATTTGATATTATATTGTGTTTTTCACTGTCATAAAGAGAATCGTTTACTCCCATCACTATAGTAATGTCCTCACCTTTTGCAGGAGCAGAAATAATAACCTTTCGAGCCCCCGCCTGAATATGAAGAGAAGCCTTTTCTCTACTCCTGAACAGACCGGTACATTCAAGCACCACATCAACACCAAGCTCTTTCCAAGGTAATGAGGCTGGATCCTTTTCAGATAATATCCGTACTTTTCCCCCATCAATGGATATTGAGTTTTCTTCGGCTTTAACATCATGCGGCCAAACACCATGAACCGAATCATATTTTAAAAGATGTGCCAAAGTTTTAGAGTCGGTAAGATCGTTTACAGCCACAATGTCAATATTATCATACCCGTAAGCTATTCTTAAAGCTGCCCTTCCAATCCTGCCGAAACCATTGATCGCAACACGAATTTTTTCCATGAATGCCTCCTAAATTTCCCTTCCTTATGTTTTATCTTCATGATGGATGGGGCCATCATTTCCTGTTTTAAAAAAAGTCCTTTGAAGAGAGAATACCGTTTTTGTCCAGTTTTCGTCCATTTCAGAATTAAAACCAATATTTACAGCATCAAGGTTGGCATCAAGATTATCAGCCATTGAAACTATGAGAGCTTCCATAGTTTTCGGTTTTTTGGGAGAACCAAATTCATATTCTCCGTGGTGACTTAACATAATGTGAAGCAGCTCCATCTTAAGCTCTCTGTCTTCCGGAAAAACCTTGGATAAAAGCTTTTCCACCCAGGTGGCACCCATATAAACATGTCCCAGCAGTTTACCCCTGTCAGAGTACTTTTCAACCATTGCTGTGGTCCTATTCAACTGAAACTCAAAAATTTTTCCCACATCATGAATAAGAGATGCAAGTACCACAAGAGATCTGTTTACAGGATAAAAACTCTGGTATATCCCGGCTACTTTGCCGGAAACTTCAGCAACACTCAAAGAGTGTTCCCACAAACCCCTGCGGCAAGCATGGTGCATACTTCTGCCGGCAGGAATAGTAGTGAACATTTCCCAGACCTTAGGCTCAAAGGTTTCAAATTCTTTAAGGATAACCTTGTGCTTTTCGTCAAGGTCCCCGGATATTTTTTCCCACTTCTCTTTTAACTCCTGAGCACTCCACTTTGACTCAGGAAGAAGACCGGTACAATCTGACTCAAGTTCTTCAGAAGATACCATTTCAGCATCATTAATAACAATCTGGATATTCGACTGGTATGAAGAAACCTTTCCGTTAAGAACTTTCACTACATTACCGGCCTTGAGAACCTCTTCTATATCGTCTCTTACATCCCATACTTTACAATTTGCATTAGTGGTACCGTCAAAAAGATCGGCATCTATATACTTCTGATTATTTCTACCTACTCTTACACTTGATTTCCTTACAAGAAAATAGCACAGAGAATCAGGAATTATTATGTCCCCTTCAACAAGGTCTGAAATCATTGTCCTTTTTCTGGTCATAGCCCTACCAAAAAACAAAAAACCACTAAAAAACAAACAGGAAACTCCTGTTCAAAGCGAAGCTGTCTTCGTTACAACCTGAGGATATACCTTTGCAGGTTAAAAATCAAATTTTATGGTTCATTCATTGATTTTTCCAGAAATATAAAAAAATGAGTCGCTATTCTATGCCTTTTTTTAATTTGACTTTAAAATGATAAAAAATATCCTGAATCAGTGTTTGTTTTTAAACAGGAAAAGTTATGACATTTCTTCACGGAACACATTCGATGATAATGCACAGTCTTCCTGACCGTAATTTTACGGAAGGAAACGGCTGATCCAGCTTTTTTTTACATAAAAATTGATTTTACAGGAGAATATGATGACTCAACATAAAAGTTACGAAGAAATTAATGACAAAATAAAAAAAGGGAGTGCGGTAATTCTTGCTGCCAGTGAAGTATCTTCTCTATCAAAAGAAATGAAACCATCTGAAATTGCGAAAAAAGTTGATGTTATTACAACAGGTACTTTTGCTCCGATGTGTTCAAGCGGTGCTTTTTTGAATTTCGGACATACTGAACCGGCAATGAGAATGGAAGAGCTTACACTCAATGATGTCCCTGCTTATGGAGGCATTGCAGCAGTTGACGCATATATCGGAGCAACGGCGGAGAAAACGGGAGATGCAGAATATGGAGGGGCACATGTAATTGAGGATCTTATCAACGGGAAAGGCGTCTATCTGAAGACGAAAGGGAAAGGTACTGACTGCTATCCCGGCAAAAGGTGGGAAGGATACATAAACAAGGAAAGTATCAACGAAATGATCATGTTCAATCCCAGAAACGCCTATCAGAACTATGCATCGGCAGTTAACGGAAGTAAGAGAACCATTTATACTTACATGGGAGTTCTTTTACCCGGCTTTACAAACTGTACTTACTCTACAAGCGGAGAACTGAGCCCCCTTATTAACGATCCGGATTGCCGCACTATCGGAGTTGGAACTGCAATATTTCTGGGAGGAACGAGAGGTTTCATATCAAGTGCCGGAACTCAGTTCAACAAAGGGAGAGAAAAGAATTCTGCCGGAATTTCAATGGGTCCCGCTGCAACAATAGCGGTAACGGGTGATATGAAAAAAATGAGCAGTGAATTTATCAAAGCCGCTGTTTTTGAGAGATACGGAGTCACTCTTTTTGTAGGAATAGGCATCCCCATCCCTGTACTTGATGAAGAAATTGCAAGAAATGTGGCAGTAAAAAACAGCGAAATAGAAACTTACATTTACGATTATGCAAATTCAGGGGAAATCATCAGAAAAGTGAACTACGAAGAACTTCAAAGCGGAACCGTTGAAATCCATAACAAAAAAGTTAAAACTGCTCCTTTATCAAGCATCAGCAAAGCCCGTAAAATATCTGAGTTGTTGAAAAAAAGTGTTTTTGACGGCAGTTTCAGGATTACCAGACCGGCAGAAATGTTTGATATATCTCCGTCACAACTGAAAAAACTTGGAGCAAACACAGGAGGTATAAGATGAAAAGCAGACTGGTATTAAATTTTTCAACTGAACTTGCCGACACACCGGCAACATTTTCACTTGTTAGAGACTATGGACTTTCAATAAACATACTTAAAGCAGAAATACTTCCCGGCAGAGGGGGAGAACTTTTCATAGAAGTTGAAGGGACAAAAAGCGGAATTTCACAAGGAATTGAATTTCTCCAAAACAAAGGAGTAACAGTAGAAGGGATTGATAAAAGAATAAAATTTAATGAAAATAACTGCGTGAGTTGCGGTGCCTGTACCGCAGTTTGCTTTTCAGGTACTCTCCAAATAAAAAGTCCCGACTGGGAACTGGAGTTCGATCTTTCAAAATGTGTTGTCTGCGGACTCTGTGTAAAAGCATGTCCTCTCAAACTTTTTGAGATATCTTTCGGAGGCTGAATCCGAGATCGTTTAATTTGAAGGGAGTATGTCAAAACTGCCTGAAGCATAAACTTTATCGCCGATGATTATTACTG
>SLOD01000106.1 GCA_007132725.1 Candidatus Sumerlaeota bacterium | reverse complement strand
GAAGAACAGTGGAAAACAGGAGTGTTGTTGAAATTAAGAACAGAAATTTTTTCATTATTTATCCTCCGGATCATCTTTATAATTGGAAAATAATATCATAAATGTTCTGTTTTTGGAAATTATAAAGTTAAATATGCTGGATATATCTATCCGCTCGACACAGAAATTTAGTCTTCCTTGAATTTATTTCTGCTTTTGAACATTTTCAAGTTTTTTGCACCGCTTGGCAACTATATGGTTTTTATTTCCCTGTATTTTTTCTATCAGCTTTTTTCTTCTACATTCCTCAGGAGAAACAGGATGAAGCTGATCCCATTTTTCAAACATTTTAAAGTTACTTTCGTTTACAATGTCAAATCCGGGATAGGCACTGTCCATATACATGTATATCCTTGCAATAACTCCTCTTATTGAGTCTGTCGGCTCAGCTTTCCGGTTTCTGATACGAAAGTCACACTTGCCGTATGGTCTTTCATCCCCTCTTTTTTCTGTAAAAGGATAGTTCGACCTTACAGCATTAATTTCGCCGACAGAAGGAACCAGGTTGTACATGTCCGCCTCCATTAGCCGAAACGGTCTGCTTGTTTTAGATGCACATCTCCTTCCTCTGTATCTTTTGCCGGATCTAGTGATACATTCAGGGTTACCTATGGTCCACTCTTCAAAATGCCTTCCAAAAATAGAAGCAGGTACAACATGTTCCCACTCTACCCTTTCTGCTCTTTTTTTCTGTTTTCCTGGAACATAACCGCAGGATTCGAAGTCAACTCTCAAATTTTCTCCATATTTACAACCACAGTAAAAAGTTGTCCGTGTTTTCACATCAGAAAAGACTTCTTTGTGAAGAAGAGTTTTTGCTCTTGAAAAAGACAGTGTCCTGCGGTTTCCCTCCTGTTCTTCCTCTATAGCGGAAGGGTAAGAGAACCCTGATAGAACAAGCAGAAAAACTGCGGCGACTAATCTTAGATTTTTTTTCATCAAGGTAGTCTCAACAAAATTTAAATCTAACATACAATACAAAATATTATCTCTTAATGCATAAATTTTTCAACATAGATGTTGAAAAAAATATTGTTGACAGTTTTCTTGATTTAATTTCACTCTTCCTTTTATATCATTAATGAGGTTTGCTGATTTTTAGTTGGAGGAAGATCGTTGAAAAACAATTTTTTATGTCCGAAATGTAAAAGTCCTTTTTTTAACAATGAAAAAAAAGTTATGGTTCTTAGGGGAGTGTTAAAGGGAGAGAGGTTTTCTGTCACTTCAAATATTGAGCTGAAAGACCAGAAAGGTGAATTTGGAGGGGAGTTCATTTTTGAGGGTATCAAATTTGAAAAAGGTGCAAAAGTTGACTTTTCATGTCCTCATTGCGGTTTTGATCTTACGACCGATTTTGATAATGAACTGTGTGAAATGATACATGTTGATGAGAATGAGGATGAAAAAGCCTATATAATTTCAAAAATTGCAGGGACAGAAATGTCGTTTGTAATCTGCAAGAAAGAAAAAAAGGTTCTTGAAAGTTATGGAAAAAATAAGGATATGTATATTAACAAAATTAGAAGTTACTGGCACTTATAAGGGGTGGACAACAGTTTTTAAAAGAGGTTTTTATGACAGGGAAAACAGGTTTTGATAACGAAAAGTATCTTGAGTTGCAGTATAACTCAATTATGGAAAGGGTTGGAAAATTCAACAACAAACTTTATTTGGAGTTTGGAGGAAAAATACTTTTTGACTATCATGCAGCGAGGGTTCTTCCCGGTTTTGACCCTAATGTCAAGATGAGACTTCTTCATAAATTGAAAGATAAAGCGGAAATAATCCTTTGTATTTATGCAGGGGATATTGAAAAGAAAAAGATGCGGGCTGATTTTGGAATAACTTATGATTCTGATGCTCTCAGGACTATAGATGATTTCAATGACTGGGAATTGAATGTAAGTGCTGTTGTGATAACGAGGTATGATGACCAACCTGCTGCCAAAGCATTTAAAAACAAGCTTGAAAGAAGGGGAGTTAAGGTTTATACCCATAAATTCACAAAAGGTTACCCGACCGATGTTGATACGATCGTAAGCAAAGAAGGTTACGGAAAAAACAAGTATATTGAAACCGGAAAGCCGATTGTTGTTGTGACTGGTCCCGGTCCCGGAAGTGGAAAACTGGCGACATGTCTTTCCCAGCTTTATCATGAAAATTTAAGGGGAGTTGATGCCGGATATGCAAAATTTGAAACTTTTCCGATATGGAATCTCCCGTTGAAACATCCTGTAAATGTTGCTTATGAATCTGCAACTTGTGAACTTAAAGATGTAAATGTCATAGATCACTTTCATCTTGAAGCATACAATAAATACTCGGTGAATTATAACCGCGATGTCGAAGCATTTCCTTTGCTTAACAGGATTATTGAAAAGATAACCAAAAAGCCCTCTTTTTATAAATCTCCGACAGATATGGGAGTAAACTGTGCCGGACTTGCCATCACTGATGATGAAGTTGTTTCAGAAGCTTCAAAACAGGAAATAATCAGGAGGTTTTTCCGTTATTCCTGTGAATACGCTCTTGGACTTGTAAACCATGAAACTGTTCAAAGAGCTGAAATGATAATGAAAGATATCGGGGCAAAACCGTCAGACAGGAAAATTGTTGAACATGCATCAAAATCAGCTTTTGATGCTAAAAAAAGTGAAAAAGGATATGACGGAGTTTATTGCGGAAGTGCAATAGAGCTTAAAGATGGAACCATAATAACAGGAAACAACTCATTTCTCATGCATGCAGCATCAGCTCT
>SLOD01000075.1 GCA_007132725.1 Candidatus Sumerlaeota bacterium | reverse complement strand
ACACTACAGTGTTTGACTATTTCTTTATAATCTGTTTTAATGTCCAACAAGTTTTGTTCGTTCGGGGTGCTTTATGTTTATTTCAAAGATAAATGCGGTGGCAATTTTTACGATACTGTTTCTGTTTGTTTTTTCTCTTTGCGGTGACATTCCATTTGCAAATGGCACTTTCGTTTATAAGAACTGGCGTGCGGAACAAGGGCTGCCAACTTCATCAATAAACGGTGTCTATCAGGATTCAAAAGGATATATCTGGGTTGCAACTTTTGCAGGTATCGTCCGTTTTGACGGACATCGCTTCGTAACTTTTAACAAGGTAAACACTGAAGAACTTTCAACGGATTTTTATAGACACATTTACGAAAGTTCAAATGGCGACATCTATTTTACAAGTCCTTATGATGAAGAAGGGGGGCTTTTCAGACTAAGAAAAGGTGTGTTCAAAAGATTTGGCACAAATGACGGACTTTCTTCTGAAACTGCTCACAACATAACAGAAGTGGAAGGCGGTGATCTGTGGGTTGGAACAAGAACCAACGGCATATCGGTAATAGGAAAAACATCTGTCAGAACTTTAAGCATCCCTGATGGACTCAAAGATTCAAGGATATCTGCCATAGCACAGGATAAAGAAGGGAAAATATGGATAGGAACATGGACAGGAGGATTGCATTATTATGAAAATGGAAAAGTACTGCCCATAGACTCTGAAACAGGCTTTGATAATAAAAATGTTACAGATATTGCAGTTGACAATGATGGAAACATTTTTGTCGGCACCATGGAGAGCGGACTATTTATAAAAAGAGGGGATCGGTTTTTCAACTATAACTTGCCGGAAGGGGAAAGCTCCATCTCAAACATTCATATTGACAGATCAGGAAATATCTGGATTGGAACTTTTTCACAAGGACTTTTCCTTTTTAATGGCAGATCTTTTGTTCGCACAGGCATATCTGCTGTAGTTAAAGACCCTATGGTAACAGGCATTACAAATGATAAGGAAGGCAATTTATGGATAGGAACCATGTCGAGCGGTCTTTATATGATAATGCCGTCTTCCATACGGACACTTCCTGATAAAAACTTAAACAGAGAACACATTGCATCTCTATTTTTTGACCGACAGGAAAGAATGTGGATATCGACTTACAAATCCAACCTGGTCATGATCGACAAAGATAGAATTATCAGGCTTGGCAGAGAGCAGGGAATACCTGATGCAGCAAGAACTATTTCACAGACAAATGAAGAAAAAATATGGCTCGGTTTTGATGAGGGGGGACTATACAAAGCTGATCCTGAAGGAATCATTCCTTTTCCTGAAGAGAAAAGTCCTGAAGAAAAAACAGTTTTAGCTCTCTTTACAGATTCCAAAGGAACTTTGTGGTACTCCACAGACAGAAAGAAAATTTATATTTACAACAACAACTCTTTCCAGCTTTTTGACAGGATAAGCGGACTTTTAAAAACTTCTGTTAATATGTTCCGTGAAGACAGTGATGGCAACATCTGGATGCTTACAAGCTCGGGCGTTTTAAAGTATTTTGAAGGCTCAATTAAAACTTTTGGAAAAGACGAGGGTGTTCCAGTTGCTTTTATTTCAGATTTTCATGAGGATGATGATGGAACAAAGTGGCTTTCCACCATTCACAGCATCAGTTTTTTTGATGGCGAAAAATTTGTAACTTCCAAAAAAAGACACCCGATGTTTGAAAGTCAGATAGTCAGTCTCAACAGCGATCAATATGGAAAGCTTTGGGTTGGAACCAACAGCGGTCTTGTAAGTGCTGACAGAATCGAACTTAAAAACTGGATCCTTGGAAAAACAGACTCTTTCTCATACAGAAGATATGGAACATCTGACGGAATGCCAAGCATTGAGTGTAACGGCGGACAAAACAGCACAGTAAAAGATAAAGCAGGAAATATATGGTTTGCAACAATTGGCGGCATTGCTTTTTTTAATCCGGAAACAATAGGTAAAGAGAGATCAAAACCTGCTTCTATCATTGAAGAAGTGAAAGTTGACGGGAAGATCATCAACGAGCCCGGCATTGTTCTTCCTCCGTCAACACAAAAAGTGGTTTTCACATATACCGGAATATATTACCGTTCCCCGGAAGAAATAAACTATAAATACCGTCTTGACGGCTTTGAAAAAGATTGGACAGACGCTGATAATTCAAGAGTTGCATCATATTCCAATCTTCCTCCCGGCAATTACCGTTTCATAGTAAAATCATGTGCCGGAGACGGCGTATGCGATCAGATTGAACCCGGATTTTCTTTTTCTGTAACTCCCTATTTTTATCAGACCATCTGGTTTAAAGTTATTTCATGGCTAACTCTGATATCATTGATCTCACTATTAGTTTTTAGAAAAATTTCATCCGTGAAGAAAGAAAAAGATGAGCTTTCAGAAATAGTTGACGAACAGAATGCTGAACTTGACACAATGGCTTCCGAGCTGAAAGACAAATATGAAACAGCAAAACTCGATGATGAAACGGTTGAGCACTATAAAAAAGCTCTTTTTGGCTACATGGAAGATAAAAAACCTTATCTTGACAGTCTTTTAAAACTTAAAACCGTCGCAAAAGAAACAAGAATTCCTCCACACCACCTTTCCCAGCTCCTCAACTGCTATATAGGTAAAAGCTTTTACCAGTTCATCAATGAGTACCGCATCCAAAATGCTGTTGATATACTTAAAGATCCAAAAAACAAAAAGAACATCCTTGAAGTTGCCTACGAATCAGGGTTCAACTCAAAATCAACATTTAATGTAATGTTCAAAAAAATAATGGGACAAACCCCTTCTGATTTTTTAAAAAACTGATTT
>SLOD01000190.1 GCA_007132725.1 Candidatus Sumerlaeota bacterium | reverse complement strand
ATGCCTCCTCATGGAAAGAACTGATCTATAAAATGGCTCAATTAGATTAGTAAATATTCATAAAAAACTGAGAAGCATTGGCGGAAAATTGCTTGTTTAGGAATTTCTGGTGTTTTCTGTTGTCATCTGACGATTTTTGTTGACATTTGTTTGTTTAAGCCTATGATATGAAAAGATATTCGCTGTTCGCGAATTGAGTATGGAGGTGAAAGATGAAGCCGCAGGATATTTTAGTCTTATTGAAACTGCTTATTTCAGGCGGTAGATCCGTTCCTTATTCTGAATTTGCAAAAGAGATTTTTTTATCAACTTCAGAACTGCATGCATCTGTAAAGAGATCTGAAAAGAATGGTCTTTTTTCCGCTGACACCAACAGAGTTGTTATTTCGGCATTAAAAGAGTTTATATTTCACGGAGCAAAGTATGTTTTTCCTGTTGAGTTGGGGATGGTTACTCGTGGTATTCCTACAAGTTTTGGAGCAGAACCCTTAAAAAGTGAACTCTCTCAAAGTGACATTGAAATACAAGTATGGCCTGATCCCGAAGGGACTCATAGAGGAATTTCGTTTTCTCCCATATATAAAACTGTTTGTGATGCTGCAAAAAAAGATGAAAGGCTGTACCGGCTTCTTGCTCTTTTTGATGCTTTAAGAAGTGGCAGAGCGAGGGAAAGAGCTGTTGCAAAGGAATTGATGGAGCAGGAGATAGATCTTTATGCAAAAGATTAATGTTGATGATATGTTGAGAGTCCACAAAGGATTGAAGTCGGCTGGTTTGGATTTTGTATTTATAGGTGGCGGAATAATTGGGTTTTTAATTGATGATCCTGTGGTTTCTCCAGTGAGGGCAACGATTGATATTGATGTTGTACTTGATATTATAACTGATCCAGGGCAAATGGCTCTTGAGGAAAAACTTAGTTCTGCTGGATTCAGGCACGATATGAGTGAACATGCTCCACTTTGTCGTTGGATATTTGATAACATCAAAGTTGATATCCTTTCAATTAAAGATAAGTTTTCGGGAATGAATATGAAATGGCTTAAGGAAACAGTTGATGAGCCTCTTGAAATAAATATGAATGGGACTGTTTTTAAAGTTGCATCCCCATCATGTTTTATAGCCATGAAACTCGAAGCTTTTAAAGATAGAGGAAGGGGAGATTATTGGGGGAGCCGTGATATAGAAGATGTTATAACTGTAGTTGACGGAAGACCTGATATTGTTGAAGAAGTAAAAAAAGCAGACTCAAAAGTTATAGAATTTATTGGTGCAACAGTTTTAGAGTTATTGCAGAGCAATGAGTTTGTCGCTTCAATCTCTGGTCATCTTATGCCGGATCCGGCGAGTCAGGGAAGAAAAAATATTGTTCTTGAAAGACTGAATAGAATTGCAAAGAAAGTAGGGTGATTTTCTGATTTGCCTTTTCGCTTTAAACAGATAATGTTAGTGGTGTAATCGCCCGACATTTGGCTGTTGCGTGTTTTACTTGTCCAGTCCTAATTTTCTATTCTATTATCTGATATTTTTTTCTGGTGTATTCTTTATCAAATGCATCGAAATGCCACCATTCATAAGAAATAGGTGTGAACCCGGCTTTTACCATTATCGTTCTTAACAGCTCTCGGTTTTCAAGTTCTACTTTGCCCGGTTTATTTAAATACATAACCAATCTGAGCCATAACAGATTTTTCCCTTTAATTTGCATTCTGGGATCAGGTTGTCCCATTTTTAATTCTATTCCATTTTCATCAACGATCGTGACATCAACAGCTGCCCCGTAATTGTGCATAGAACCCTTTGAAGGATCTGCTACAAATTTTTCAATAGCTGTGTTTTTTACGACATCGAACATTTGGACTTGCACTCTTCTTGGTCTTGTACATTCTAAAGCTTTCAGATTATAATCAGGATGCTTTTTCTTTAGGATATTCTGTGCTTTTAACAATTTTTCGGCAACTTCTGGTTGCAAAAAACAACTTTCCATACACCCATAAGTATTTATTCCAAGAATATTGTTTTCGGATGCATTGAAAATTTCAACTTTTATATTGCTATCAATCTCTAAAATATTTACTAATCCGGCCTCTATCATCTCTGTCTCTAACTGGCAATCGTTTGCATTTAGAAAAACAACAGTAAATAGGATTATGATGCCAACTGTAATCTTTAACCTTTTCCCAATACCTACAACCGCCATCCTTTCCTCAAAAACCGTTTAGTTCCTGACTATTATACAAAAAAGAGTCCTGTTTTAAAGGAATTTTTGAAGATTTTCAAAGTTCCGATGCCTTCAATTTATTATTGCATTCCGCTTGCATGGATGTAACCTGCAATGCTCATAAAAAGAATAAGAACAAGAAGTGTAATTGCAATGGGATTAAAGAATTTCTTCTCAAATTTGAACCACATCCAAAGGGTTCCTGCAAAGATTGCCACATACAGCAATGTTTCAGGTATGCCTAAAAGATGATATTGAACTGGTAACTTGGTGTAAATATATCCTTCAAAAGAGCCGGGGGTAGGGCCGATGGTTGAGATAAAGGATAGTCCAATCACAAGTATAGCCAACTTTAAAAAACCTTTTTCTCCCAAAATTGTTTCACGAACAGATAAAAGAAGAATGCCGAGAAGAATGCCCCTTATGATGTTTAGTCCGGGACCTAATGCAACAATCGGTGAATCAACAGGCAGCATAAGCATTCCGAGAGAATCAGATGCGAAATGTTCCCTGTAGTTCATAAATAATATGGCAAAAACACCGGCAAAAAAATATGCAGCAGTGTGTGCCACGGTAACCCTGAAAATGAAAACCGACCGACTTTTTTCCATAATTGCCCCCTTTCAGTT
>SLOD01000163.1 GCA_007132725.1 Candidatus Sumerlaeota bacterium | reverse complement strand
CTAAAGTTAGCAACAATCTTTCCATCTTTCCCTCCGTATAAAGAAACATTTTCGAGAAAGTTTCTTTCTCTATAAAGAAAGATTAGCATAAAAGTTTCTTTTTGTAAAGAGAAAGATTTTGGTTTAAATAAAAAGCTCTATGACTCCGTACGCAAATGCAAAATAGTCAGGTTTGTTTTTTTTAGATTTAAAAAGCTGATGAAAGCTTTATTTGAACTTGCAAAAGAAAAGAATATTACAAGGAAAAGATTGCCCCATCTGATACAAAAAGTTGCCAGGCTGATTAGCAATGTTAAGGTTTCCGGGAACAAATAAAACCACTTTTAAATCTAACAACATGAATTTCATGAGGTTATCAAATTTATTGACACCCGAACTCAGAAAGGTATATTGTTGATGGTTAAGGACTGGTAGGAATTGTGGAAGAAATCAGGAGATTTTATGGCTATTGTAAAAAAAAGTTTTCGTGATTATAAGGAAGAAGGTTCTAATTGGATAACACTGGCAACGGGTGAGTTCTACCCTGATATCCTGGTCGATGCTTGCAGTCTATATAAGCCGGTTGTTGAGCTTTTTGGGTTACTTTTAAAATCAAGTGAAAGTTCTGAAAAACTTTTTTTGCGAACGGTTGATATAAAACAACCTTGGATGAGAGTTCAACTTGCAAGAGTTTTTAGAAAATATGTGAGTCCCAACACACCTGTAGAAATGCTTAAACAAAAGCGAAAAGCCGAATGGATTTGTAAAGAATTTGGTAAAGGGTTCAGGTCTGTTGTAGAAGTTCAGAAAGCCTTTCTTTCTCGTCCAGTGCCAGATGAAGCACTATGTGCTTTACTCTGGGAATACAAGGATAGAGGTCAAAAAGGATATGATATGACCGAAAGAATGTTTGAGCTTTTCAGAAGTAACCTTCCAAACCTTAAAATTCTTGGTCCTGAAAGAGCAGGTAGAGATGTATTGCTTGGAGAGGTTTTTGAAGACTACCCTAAGCCTGATAGACCTGCTGACTTTATAATAAAAGATGTCGATAAAATATTAGCAGTTGGTTTTGCAAGATATGACTCTGATAGAGGTGGGGCACAGGAAGACGATAGAACAGGTGGCTATTCTAACGCTTCTAGAGAGTTGCTCGAATATGCTGTCGGGAAAAATTTAAGAACAAAAGTCATTTTTGTAAACGATGGTCCTGGATTGCTTTTAGGTTCAATGTGGGATGATTATAGTGACATTGAAGAAGTTTCTGATGACATCAAAGTAGTAACTCTTAGAATGATCCCGGAAAGAATCACAGTTAAATGGTTAAATAGTTAAGTTATGGCAACAGGATTAACAAAGAATATGTGGCAGGAGACGGTTCAAATTGTATCTTCTGAACACTTCCCTTTTGAACCTGACTATGAAATAACTTACAAGGGGAAAGCTCCGGAAGAAGAAATAATATCCACTCCTTTCTCAAAAAAATATGACTCGCTTTCCAGTGAGTCCAAGGACAATAAGTTGTTTTATGGTGACAACTTGGATGTGTTGAGGTTTCTATTGCAGACAGGATATTTGGAGAATAAAGTCAAACTCATATATATAGATCCTCCTTATGGAACCAACAGTGTTTTTCAGTCTCGAAATCAAAAAAACTCTTACAAAGACGATTTAGTAGGTAGCCACTTTATTGAATATATTCGGCGAAGATTGATTTTGTTGCGAGAAATTTTATGCGATGACGGTTCTATTTATGTTCATCTTGATAGTAATATGACATTTCAAATAAAGGTCATCATGGATGAGGTTTTTGGTGCAAAGAATTTTCGTGGTTTCATCACACGAAAAAAATGCAGCAACAAGAACTCTACAAGAAACACTTACGGAAATATATCTGATTATATTCTATTTTATTCAAAAACAGATAGCTTTACTTGGCAAAGAGCAACCACTGTTTGGACTGAAGAAAAAATTATAAAAGAATATCCGTGTATTGATGAGTTGACTGGTCGGAGATATAAAAAAGTGCCAATTCACGCTCCTGGAATTAGGAACGGAGAAACCGGAAAAGAATGGCGTGGAACTTTGCCTCCTCCGGGGAAACATTGGCAATACACACCCGCTAAATTAGATGAGTTTGATAGGAAAGGGGAAATCTATTGGTCTGCGAATGGGAACCCGAGAAGAAAAGTGTTTTTAGATACCGACAAAGGAATACCTGTTCAGGATATTTGGCTGGATACCCCTGACTCGCTAAACCAAAACATTAAAATCACAGGCTACCCCACAGAAAAAAACCCCGATTTGTTAAGGAGAATAATTGAAGCATCTTCCAACGAGGGAGACATTGTTATGGACTGTTTTGCCGGTTCGGGTACAACCCTTGGTGTGGCTCAACAATTAGGAAGAAGCTGGTATGGTGTTGACAATAGTTCTGAGGCTATTGATCATATTTTAAAGCGGTTTATAGAAGGACTTGAGGGAATGGGAGATTATGTTAGCGAGAAAAAAATATTTCAAAGTGGAACAGACCAGATGACACTCTTTGAACCGAAAATGAAATATGGAAAAGCTTTGAAAATAGATTTTGAAATCTTATCGGATTCAAGGTACTCTGATCTGATAGAGGATATGTTGAAAAAATATTTGAACAGATAACAGTTCTGTGCTTTTGAACCAAAAGTTTCTCCCCCCCCCATCACACAATTCCAAATATATACCGCAATGTAAAGAACACTCCGATGAGGATTAGGATAATGCCGAATGCTTGTCTGATTCTGAGTTCGGCGGCTGTAACTTTGTTGAACCATTGTCCCATTTTTTCTGCACTGATGGTGAAAAGGATGGCAAAGATAAGGACGGGGATGGCTGTTCCTATTCCATAGATG
>SLOD01000100.1 GCA_007132725.1 Candidatus Sumerlaeota bacterium | reverse complement strand
TAAAGCCAACTACTGTTTTTCAAATATAAACGGTATCCCCAGAAGTATGGAGTCTCCTTCAAACTGAGGGAACCTCCAGTACATCACTTTTTCTATGATACAACTTAAGACCACCGTACTTCCGACTGTGTCTTTTTTTACATCAACCATTGTTACACTGCCCCGGCTGGTTACAACTATTGACACTTCTATCGTCCCTTTTAAATCAGGGTCTTTTCTCAGACCCTTTTCATAACAACTTAATATTTCGGGATTGTTTCTGTTTATAATGGCTGCCACTTCTTTAGGTGGAATGGGAGAGTCTACAGGAACCGTTTTTTTATCTGCAGTCCCGCATGTAAAAAATAAAAATAGAGCTAGGATAAACACTATTTTTTTCAAATTGATCTCTCCACCAGCCTTGCAATTTTTACAATTTCTTTTTTAACATAATTTATATCTATTGTCTCTATTTTTCCCTGATGAACAACTTTTTTACCATTTACAAAAACTGATTCAATGTCTGAAAATGATGATGAATAAAGGATGGAGGCAGCCGGGTCATAGACAGGATACATTTCAGGTGTATCGGTTTTGATAAGCACAAGGTCGGCTTTCACCCCTTCTTCTATAACTCCGAATCCTCTTCCAAGCGGTTTTCCGGCATTTGAGGTTACCGCTTTAAGTGCATCGAGCGACCTGAAAACTGTAGGATCTTTTTTTGCAACTTTCTGGAGTTTTGCCGCAAGTTCCGCTTCCTGAATTACATTGAGGTTGTTGTTGCTTGCACTTCCATCAGTTGCGACAGCGACATTTATCCCCATTTCGATCATTTCAGATACTCTTGCTATTCCGTTTCCAAGTTTCATATTACTTGAAGGGCAGTGTGCGACAGTAACTTTATTTTTTGCCATTATTGCAAGTTCTTCATAGTTAAGATTTACACAGTGGGCACCTATGAATTTTTCTGATAAAAGTCCCAGTTGCTCAAATCTTTCAAATTCATAAACTCCAGCCTGCTCTTTGTAGTTTTTCACTTCCAAAGCACTTTCAGCCATGTGAATATGAAATGGTATAAAATACTTATCTGAAATTTCTTTAAGCGCGAGCAGATATTTTTCTTCTGTGAGATATGGCGAATGCGGAGCCGCGGCAACATTTATGAAAGGATCTTTGAAATACTTCTTCGCAAGATGTTCCGTGTATTCTATAGTCTGTTCCGGAGTTCTTCCGGCAGGTGACGGAAAGTTTATTACCCCTTCACCGATGAAGGCTTTGATGTTTATTTCGCTTGCCCCTTTTGCAAGATGTTCTTCAAAAAAATACATATCGCAGAAAGTTGTCACACCGCTCCGTAAAAGCTCAACCATCCCCCAAAGCCCGCAAATATAAACCATTTCACTTGAAATAAATTTTGATTCAAGGGGAAAAATCCTTTCATGCAGCCATTTTTCAAGAGGAAGATCTTCACTCACCCCTTTAAAAAGGGACATTGGAACATGGGTATGAAGATTTATCATACCCGGCATCAAAATATAGTTGCCGGTTATCACCTCATCTTCAGCTCCCGCATCATCTTTATACTCCCCTTCCATCATCTTTTCGATCATATCTCCTGATACTGTCACACTCCCTTTAAAAAACCGTGAACCATCAAAAATATCAAGATCTTTAAAAATAACTCTCTTCATATCGGCAACCTCCTTGACAATAAATTATTCCAGTTCACCAAGAAATATCTCAGCAGGTGCAATTCTTATACCTTCTTTGGTAGTGACATTTTTTGTTCCGGCAAGTGATATCTGCCAACCTTTGCACTCGGGGAATTTACTTAAAAAATATAGCATCGGCTTAGATATTGAATCATCTTTCAATTTACATTCGACACAAAACAGAGGCTTCCCGTCTTCAACGACAACAAAGTCAACCTCTCTCTTGTCAATATCCCTGAAATATCTTAACTCAATATCTTTTCCCAAAACATCCTGCTGCCAGCAAACCCATTTCAGCAAGTGAACTGCCACCATATTTTCAAATCTTAACCCATCTTCTTTTACAAGTGTCCAGTCATAATGATAGTGTTTCTGTTCTTTTTTTACAGCTCTAAGCAAATTACTGTCAAATGGTGGAACCCTGAAAACTGAATAAAGTCTTTCAAGGATCTCTATCCAGCTTGTTGCAGCTTTATGACTTACATTAAGGTCTTCCCGTAAAGAATTAATTGAAAGTGGAGAACCTACCAGTTCAGGAAGCCGCAACATCATAAGCTCTATTTTCTGAAGTTCCGTTGTATTTTCAAGGGCAACAATATCTTCCTGAACAAGTCTTGTCCGGTACTCTCTTGACCATCTTCTTGCTTCAACATCGGAACCTGAAAAAAAAGGTTCCGGAAATCCGCTTAAATTAAGAAGAGTTTTCAAATCCTGCTTTGTTTTTATTCCAAGCTCGGCAACAGAAAGGGGAAACATTCTCAAATAATGGTATCTTCCCTGCAATGAATCTCCGCCATGACGATAGTAATCAAGCCTTGCACTGCCAGTTACAAGGATCTTTTTTGAAAGACCATACTGATCAAAAATTCCTTTAAGATACTGTCTCCACTCCTTGAATTTGTGTAACTCATCAAGAATCAGCATATCCCCTTCCGGAACTTCACCTTTTAAAATAAGTTCCCTGTCTTTAGCAATATCCCAGTTCATATAAATGCCGTTTTTTTCAAGAATTGATTTTGACATCGTTGTTTTGCCAACCTGACGGGCACCACCGATAAACACCATCTTTTTTTTCAGATCTTTCTTAACCTGAACTGCTATTGATCGGGCTAACATATTTTCCTCCATCAAAAAAACATTTCCATTATACGAGTATTTTCGACTCAAAGCAAAAAAACTCGCGAGTATTTTCGACT
>SLOD01000188.1 GCA_007132725.1 Candidatus Sumerlaeota bacterium | reverse complement strand
CTTCAGTAAACATACCTGACAACATAATTTACAGAAGAATCCCCTGGGGAAGCAAAGAGACTGACGGTGTAAGATACTACAGCATAAAAGCTAAGGAAGGTGTCTCCGTTGTTGATGAAAGAGCTGTTGAGATCATAGTTTATGATGGACCTGACAAATTTATTGCAAGCGAAATAGGAAGAACTTCTGTATTTGAAGGAACATTCAGTGAGTTTGAACTTAACCGCTCAGACCGTTCTGAAGTTTTCATTGCAGTGTATGATGATGCCTGCAACAGCAGTGAAACTGTTAAAGTTCTTGATGTTGAATGGACAGCTACGATGGGTGGTAAAGTAAGAGGAAGAAATCTTGAAAATCCGCATAGGTTTACAACCACACCCATTTTTTATAGTTCTTTTGTCCAGAATGAATCAATCAATATAGAGCCTTCAAATGAAAATCTTAACAAATTGAAACATCCCGACAATAATTCAGTTTTAAGAAAGACGGAAGCACAATGGAGGGAAGTTAACATTGGAAACAAACCGTCTCCCCGTATTTTCCATTCAATGACATATCTGCCTTCAAGGAATAAGGTCGTTTTGTTTGGTGGATATAAACTTGATACAGGGAACTTCAGCAATGAAACTTGGGAGTGGGATGTTGAAACAGGTATATGGAGAGACCGTACCCCTATAACCATCAGTCCATCTCCCCGGTACTGGGCATCAATGACAACAGATCTGTCTGCCGGCAAGGTTCTTCTTTTTGGAGGAGTAGATCAAAACAACACCTACAAAAACGACTTTTGGGAATGGGATAGTTTTGCAGGGACATGGATACAACATACTTTTGATGGCACAGAACCGGAAAAAAGGGTGGGTTCGTCAATGATTTATGATCCTTATAGAAATAAAGTCATACTTTCAGGGGGGTTAACTTACGATGATGTCACTGTTGAGTTAAAAAGTGATGTATGGGAGTTTGACAGAAAAAGTATCACTTGGTCAAAAGTTATACCAGGAAACGATATTTTCCTCCCTGTTGGACGGTATCTGCATTCAATGGTATATTGTCAATCCTGCAATTCAGTAATTATGTTTGGCGGAAGCACAGATTATAATGAACCCGAACCTATTAATGATATGTGGATGTGGGATGGAAAAAACTGGGCAGAAATTGATGTTGAAGGTGTAGAGATACCTTTGCAAACATTGGGAAGCAGCATTGTTTATGATAGATTAAAAAACCAAATTATATTTCATGGTTCTGCTGGGGATGTGTGGGAATTTGAATTTACAGGTTCAACAACAGGCAAATGGTCAAAAGTGCAAAATGAGGGAATTAAACCTTCTGAAAGATTTACAACAAATGCTATGGCTTATGATGGAAAGCGAAATCTTGCAATTGTGTTTGGAGATTCTGAAGGAAAAGATGATATCTGGCAGTATGAACTTGATTCAGAGAGATGGATAGAAAGAACCGTCAGAGACGAAAAACCATCTATAAGAAGAGAACATGCAATGGTTTATGACTCCAGCCGCAATAGAACTGTTCTTTTTGGAGGATCAGACTCGGAAAATGCCCACCTGAATGATCTATGGGAATGGGACGGGATAAACTGGGCACATATTGAGCCGGAAGGAAACAAACCTTTGGGAAGAAGAGGTCATAGACTTGTTTTTGACGAATCAATTAATAAAACCGTTCTTTTTGGAGGTTACAGCTCTCAAACACAGTTTTGCAATGAAACTTGGGAATGGGACGGGATAAACTGGACACAAAGAACCGGTGACATTTGCTCGGGAACGGAATGCAGTTTGTGCGGAACAGAAACAGTTTGTCCTCCGGGAAGATATTTTCATGCCATGACTTATGACAACTTGAACGAAAGAATCGTCCTTTTCGGTGGAGAAAGGGGCGGGTTAAGTTTTTTGAACGATTCTTGGGAATGGAATGGAAATCAATGGGAAATCATAGATGATGGCAACTACCCTAATCGTGACGGGCATTCAATGACTTATGATGTTATTGATCAAACTGTTGTTCTGTTTGGCGGAAGAGAGTTCGATGAAGATCAAAACAAAACACATTTCACGAACGATCTTTGGGTTCTTGATGAAGACTTATGGATAACGGTTTCCCCAATAAGTGAAAGACCTTCTCCGAGACACCGTTCTTCTATGGTCTGGGATGACTCAAGAAAGAAAATCCTTCTCTTTGGAGGAAATTCCGGGGCACAAAATGGAGAAACTTGGGAATGGAACGGAAAAAAATCTAAATGGAAAAGAATGTTTGTGACGGGGGCAGCCCCTAGTGCCAGATATTCTCATGAAATGGTTTATGATAATGTAAGAGAGAGGGTGCTCCTGTTTGGTGGAGCAGGAATAGGTTCAGACAGCAATGATACATGGGAGTGGGGTTTTGCAAATAACCGGGCTGCTCAAATTATGACTACCTTTTTTTCTGCAAGTGAAGAAGATCCTGAAACGGCTGAAATAACTTCAGTTTCTATTCTTTTTTTCGCTGGTGGGACAGGTTATCCTGCTCCGGCATGTACTCAGCAAAACGGTACCGAAATGTTTGTGTGGAACAGTGAATACAAAGGCGGTGCATGGATGAAAGCTGGAAAAAACTTAGCAGGTTCTGATTCCGTTGACAAACTCCTGTTTGCTACGGAAAATCCCGACATCATCAGAAACCTGTTTTATGGAGATGAAAAATCAATTAACATTGCAGTTGTTCCAACTTACGAAAACGGTTGCGGTGATGAAGAGGGCGAAATAGCGGTTGATTATGCAGAAGTTGTTGTGAGATATTCCATTACTCCGTGAGGTAGAAGGGGAGTAGGGTCCATTCCGTTTTTTATCATCTCTCTTATCATTGTGCTTGAAATATCGGGAAGAGAAAAT
>SLOD01000204.1 GCA_007132725.1 Candidatus Sumerlaeota bacterium | reverse complement strand
GTTATCGTTCCTTCAACTAAAATTCCTTCTTCTTTCGCCATAGTACATACTCTCTTAACAAAAGCGTATAAAATTTAACTGTAACAAGCTTTTTTTCAAATAAAATCTGTTGTTCACATCCAAACATTGAATATATCGATATTTTTCTGACATTTCACTTAAACCAAAACAGAAAAGAAAAGAACTGTTTAATGTTTTGAACATGGTGACAGACATCTATTTTAACCTCTCCTGCTCCTTATAAGAGAACCTTTTCCTCCAATCGAAAAACCTTCATAGTTATTGCTGATAAGATATGATTCTATTTGAGAAGCCATATCCATTGCAACACCTACAACGATCAATATTGAAGTTCCACCCATATAAAAAGGAAGTCCCATATTGGTTCTAAGAAGGTCAGGCAAAATACATACTGCTGCTAAATATAGAGAGCCACCAAAAGTTACTCTCGAAAGAACAGTGTTTATGTATCTGACCGTTTCCTTTCCAGGCCTTATTCCGGGAATATATCCCCCTTGCTTATTGATATTTTCTGCAACATCTTCTGTTTTAAACTGAACAAAAGTATAGAAAAAGGCAAAGAAAATTATCAGTCCTAAAAAACCGAGATTATAAAGCCAACCTCCTGGATTAAGCCATGTCTGTATGATACCCATATCAAATTGAAAAAAACTTGATATCGTAGCAGGGAAAACAAGAAGTGCACTGGCAAAAATAGCGGGAATAACTCCGGCTGTATTTACTCTGAGAGGAAGATGTGAATTCTGTACTTGTCTTCCACCTCCAACCCGTCTCGCATACTGAATAGGAATTCTCCTTTGAGAACTTTCTACAAACACAATGACAGTGAAAGTTATAGCCATGACCACTATAAAAAACACAAGATCAAAAGGTTTTATCATTTGTTCTCTGAGAAATTTTCCCATCTGAAAGAACATTCCTGGAAAACGGGCTACAATGGATGCAAAGATCAGCAAAGAGATTCCATTACCGATCCCTCTATCCGAAATTTGTTCTCCAAGCCACATAAGAAACAGCGTGCCTGTAGTAAGGGTAACTATTGTTAAAAACCTGAAAAACCAACCCGGAGTAGTAACAACCATTTCTCCTGCAGGGCCTTGAAGACTTTCAAGAAACTTAGCCATCATAAACCCTTGAAAAAGACAAAGAGCAACCGTACCGTATCTGGTATACTGAGTTATCTTTCTTTGTCCCTGATCTCCTTCTTTTTGAAGCTCGCCTATTTTGGGAACAACAACCGCAAGTAGCGACATGATAATAGATGCACTGATATAGGGCATTATTCCCAAAGCAAAAATAGAAAGATTTTCAAGTGCTCCTCCGGAAAACATGTTAAAAAGTCCCAGCAGTGTTCCGTCAGCTCTTGTGGCCATTATTTTTTCCATTATGGTGCGGTCAACTCCCGGAGTAGTAACAAATATCCCGAGCCTGTAAACAGCCAGCATCATAAGAGTGAAAATGACCCTTTCCCTGAGATCAGGTATTTTGAAAATGTTTTTTATAACCCTACTGATCAAGATTAATCTCCTCTATTTTTCCACCCGGTTTTTCAATTGACTCTTTTGCACCTGAAGTAAACTTATGAGCTTTTACTGTAAGTGCTTTTGTCAAATCACATTTACCGATTATTTTAACCATTTTTTCTTTGCCGCTATAAAGACCGGCTTCGATGAGAGCTTCAGTATCCACAACTGTGTCTGCATCAAATCTCTCAAGATATTTTATATTTACCACACAAATATCTTCTTTCCATTTGTTAAAGAAGCCTCTTTTGGGAATTCTTCTGGAATAAGGCATAGTCCCACCTTCAAAACCTCTTCTAACTCCTCCTCCTGAACGGGATTTTTGACCTTTATGTCCTTTTGTGGCGGTTTTTCCCCAACCGGAAGCATTGCCTCTGCCAATCCTTTTTTTCCCTTTCTGACCTTCAGGTTTTTTTAGCTCGTGCAGTTGCATATGATCACTCCATTTCACTTAACTGATAGTTTTTTACATCAACATTTCTTTTGGCTTTTACATGCTCAATCCCTTCAACGCTCAACAAAGCGTTCAGTGTAGCTTTAGCCATGTTGTGGGGATTGTTTGAGCCAATTGATTTTGAAAGAATATCTGTAAAACCGGCAGCCTCTAACACAGCCCTTACTGCAGAACCTGCAATAACTCCCGTTCCAGTCGAAGCCGGTCTCAAAAAAACTTTGCCTGCTCCATATTCACCAATTATCTCATGAGGCACGGTTCCTCTTACAAGCTTAACTTCTTTAAGGTTCTTTTTAGCTTTGGCAACACCTTTTCTTATCGCTTCCGGAACCTCTCTTGCTTTTCCCAAGCCAACGCCTACCAGTCCGTTTCCATCACCTACGACCATTAATGCGGCAAAACTAAAGTTTTTACCACCTTTAACAACTTTGGCGACTCTATTTACATATATGAGTTTTTCCGTCAGATCAAGCATTTCCGGGTTTATCCGTTTGTTGTTTTCTTTCATCGGCTACTCCTAAAATTTTTAGAACTTCAGTCCGTTTTCACGGGCAGCATCTGCAAGAGATTTTACCCTTCCGTGGAATGGATATCCACTCCTGTCAAAAATGACTGTTTCTATCCCCTTTTTCTTACATTTTTCAGCGATCATCAAACCAACTTTTGCAGCCGTTGATTTTTTATCTCCATCCGGTTTTTCAAAACCTTTTTCACCTGAAGATGCCGCTACAAGAGTTGTTCCTGATACATCATCAATGACCTGAACATAAATATGTTTATTGCTTTTAAAAACAGAAAGTCTCGGACGCTCTTGATTTCCGGATATTTTCTTTCTGATACTCCGTTTTCTCTTTGCCCGTCTCTCTTTTTTTATTTCTGGTCTCATTTTCGATCCTCC
>SLOD01000064.1 GCA_007132725.1 Candidatus Sumerlaeota bacterium | reverse complement strand
TCATTTGAAGAAATACCAAAAAAATCAACACTATGCCCATGTTTTTTTAAAATGATACTTATAAATTTTCTGAAACCGCCACTCAAAATAAGAAGCTTTCTGTCATTTTTTCTCACTGTATCAAGAAACTGGGAAAAGCCTCCCCTCACATCAATAAAATTTTCAAGATGTTCCTTCAAATCTTTTTCACACACCTGCATAAGCTCAACTTCCCTGAACAATGCTTCAGTTCTTGAAATTTCACCTCTCCTCATCCGGTTTTCTATGCTCCACCAGTCACCTTTACAATATTTGTTAAAAACAGAGACGAGGGTATCCTGAATTGTTATTGTTCCATCAAAATCAACGATGTAAATAAGTTTTTCCGGTTTAGAGAGCATCGAATTCGTCTTCTTCATCATCCATAGGGTCAAAAATTGCTTCAGGGAGAGATTCCAGACTTTCAACCTTTTTATTTCTGAAAATAAAAGCATGCCTATTATCTCTTACTCCTATCCACCTGCCCTCATCCAGAACAGCATACAGCTCACCACTTTTGATCTCTACTACTTTGTCACCTTCCATCAAGTAATAGATTCCGTTCATACGGCAAAGTTCCGAGTTTCTTCCAATTCCGGCACATTGACCATTGAACCTGAACTTTCCACCGAGCATGACAGAAAATAAATTACCATCAATATATGAATTGAACAGTCCATTCGATATTTCATGCCACGGCTTGCTCTCCCATCTGTCATCGTGAAAAATATGCGCGTTAAGACCATTTATGATCACAGTAGCTACCGACATATTAAAAGGCCCTGTTATTATTATTCTCCACTTATAAGGAGAAGCGGAAAAGGCCTGATAGTCACCATTGAACCTGCCTTTGTACCGCACATCGTCCACCCACATTGTAACTTCTCCGGTTGCAGTGAACACAGCGTTTTCAGAATTCAGTTCAAAACTTTTATTCTTCCATTCATAGCTGTCATTCTCCACTATACCCGACTGAGGGACAGAAGCACATGATATCAGCGAAGCTGTAACAAACAGTGTCAAAAAAAAGTTAAGAACAAGCCTTTGCATTTTAACTTTGCCTCTCAAGCTTCTGATTGGTTTTCAGATACAGGAACATCATCAGATTCTTCTGAATGATCTTTCTCTTCTATTTGTTTTCCCTCAATAGTATTTATTATATCTTCTTTGTTCAAAGTTTCCGTTATCATAAGCTTCTCTACAAGCCGCTTAACAGCGTCCGTATGATCTTCAAGTATCTTTTTTGCTTTTGAATAAGCATCATTTATGATGTTGTGAACTTCATCATCTATCTTTTTAGAAGTAGCCTCACTCACCTGGGTTCTTTTGCCAAGCTCTCTACCCAGAAAGACCTGTTCTTCATTTTCACCATAATGCACAGGTCCAAGCTCATCACTCATACCCCATTGAGTTACCATGTTCCTCGCAATATGTGTTGCCCTCTGGATATCGTTCCCTGCTCCTGTGGTTATTCTCCCTAAAAAAAGCTCTTCCGCTACTCTGCCGCCGATCAATATTTTAATCCTGTCCATAAGTTCATCTCTGTGATAGGAGTATTTGTCTTTTTCCGGCAGATGTTGTGTAACCCCGAGAGCTCTCCCTCTTGGAACGATAGATATTTTATGGATGGGATCGGCATTTTTAGAAAAGTATCCGACAATAGCATGTCCCGCCTCATGGTATGCCGTATCTCTTTTTTCATCTTCGGTCAATGCCATTGTTTTTCTCTCTTTACCCATAAGTATTTTATCTCTCGCCTCTTCAATTTCGTTCATAGTGACACCTTTGAGGGTTTTTGAAGCTGCAATAAGAGCAGCTTCATTGAGAAGATTAGCAAGATCTGCCCCTGAAAAACCGGGAGTTCCTCTTGCAACATCATAAAAATTCACTTCCCCGTCCAATCTTATTTTATCGGCATGAACCTTGAGGATCATCTCTCTCCCTTTAATGTCGGGCATAGGAACATAAACCTGACGATCAAATCTTCCCGGTCTGAGCAAGGCAGGATCTAAAACATCGGGACGGTTCGTTGCGGCAACAATTATAACCCCTGAGTCACTGCCAAAACCATCCATCTCAACAAGAAGCTGGTTTAGAGTCTGCTCTCTCTCATCATGTCCTCCGCCCAGACCTGCTCCTCTTTGTCTTCCGACAGCATCTATTTCATCAACAAAAATGATGCAAGGAGCCTTTTCTTTAGCATGATTGAATAAATCTCTCACTCTGCTGGCACCCACACCCACGAACATTTCAACAAAATCAGAACCACTGATTATAAAAAACGGAACATCCGCCTCTCCCGCAACTGCTTTTGCCAATAAAGTCTTTCCTGTCCCGGGAGGCCCCACAAGAAGAACTCCATGAGGAATTTTTGCTCCCATTTTAGTATAGTGGGACGGCCTCTTCAAGAAATCGACAACCTCCGCAAGTTCTTCTTTGGATTCATCAACACCCGCTACATCATTAAACCTTATCGGGTTCTGGTCTTTTGAAATAACACGGTGTTTGCTTTTCCCGAAAGAAAGTGCTTTCCCACTTCCCCCGTGCATCTGTCTCATAAAAAAGATAAAGAGAAGTATGAAAATTAGCATCGGCAGCCAACTTGCAAGAATAGTCCGGAGGAAAGTGTTATCTTCCGGCTTTATGTAGGTAGCGGGAACATTATTCTTAGCAAGCAGTTCCATCATTTTTTCACCGCTTGGACCTATAACAAAGAACTCTTCTCCATCATTGAATTTTCCTTTGAACTCAACATCATCAATAATCACTTCTTTTATCTCACCTGCTTTAACGCTATTGTAGAACTCGGTCATGTTTATTTCCCGAATCTCTTTTGTTGAGGTAAGTTGAGAAATGTTTATGAGGAAAAAAACAACAACGATTATA
>SLOD01000173.1 GCA_007132725.1 Candidatus Sumerlaeota bacterium | reverse complement strand
TAATAAGGAAAACATTTTGAGAGAAACACATTGCCCTTTCCTTCTCAAAAACATCTTCATAAACAAACCAGAAATCACACTGGTCAATATCTTCATTTATAAAAAACTGGCAGTCACCCCAAACACCTTTTCTCCCTGGAGTTTGACGAATCCAGTCCCACTCTTTATATTTTGATGAAAACTTAATCTTATATTTCATTTATTCTCTCTTTTCAGCCCATAAAAAAAAGAAAAACAAAAAAGCTTGGCCACCTTTAGAAAATATCTTTTACTATAACAATCAGGACGGTTCTTCAAAAAAATCTTAATTGTCTGAAAACCTAAGTGAGTATTGTTCATTAATGTCCTCCACCAGAAATTTGAGAGAATCTTATTGAAACTTTTTGAAGGTTTACCCCCCATTGATTTTAGTTTTAAAACTAAACTACTGACTTCAATTATTAATTCAGCATCAGATATTTTTTTATCTCTTGCAATGTATTTAAAAAACAAACCTTTTTCTTTTGAGGTAAAACTTTCTCCTGTTCTTTCCATATTCAGATCAAGTATCTGCTTTTTTATATCATTTTGCTCAGATATTTTTGAACTGCCTATCTGTTCTTGGTGAACTCTATATTTTAGTAAAACTTTCGGGATATTTGCAAAATTTAACTTTGCAGATTCTCTACACCAAAGCTCATAATCCTGTGCATAAGGAAAATTGTCATTGTATTTTATATTATATTTATCAAGAGTTTCTTTTCTTATAATAACTGTAGGATGAGCTATACAATCATAAAAGAAAAGTGCTGATTTGATTTCATCATTATCAGAAAAAGCTTTTACAAGCCCTTTTCTCTCACCAAAAAGTTCATACCATGTCCCACAAACATCAATATCAGTATTTTGTTCCATAAAATCAAACTGCTTTTGAAATCTATCCGGTTTTGCAATATCATCCGAATCCATAACAGCGTAATATTTCCCTTTGATCAAATCCAAGCCATAATTTCTAGCTGAGTAGCATCCTTTTTGGGAGGTATTTTTTACTGCAATGATCCTTTGATCTTTTTTTGCATATTCTTGAACTATATCCCAGGAAGAATCTGTAGAGTAGTCATCAACTATTATAAACTCAAAATTCCTGAGAGTTTGATCAAGTATGCTTTCTATAGTTTCCGCGAGATATTTTTCACTATTATAAACAGGCATGACAACAGAAACAGCTATGTTCATTTTTCTCCCAAAAATAGATTTTCATCAGGATTCAAACCGAATCTTTTATATTTCTTCTCATTCGAAAAGTTTTTTATTTGAACTTTAAACCCTACTTCTTCGAGTCTTTCAACATAATCTTTTCCATAAACTCTAACATGATCTTCTTGACCAAAAGTTTTCAACCTTTCTTGCGGGTCTATTATAGAAAAGTCTTCCAGAGTTTTGTCAAGCAAATTCGATATGGGAACTTGAAGTATAGCTTTGCCTCCCGGCTTTAAAACTCTGTACAGCTCAGACATGGCCTTACGATCATCTTCTATATGCTCAAGAACATGATTACACACAATTAAATCAAAAACATTGTTTTCGTATGGAATATTACAAACATCTATTTTTTTTACTGTCTTGTCGTAATCATAACCTCCTTCCAACCAGTCTCCTTTGATATATCCAACGGTATCCTCTTTACTAAGTTTTTCTGAAAGATTCTTTTCGGGTGCAAAATGAAGTGCTTTAATGTTCTTTTTTGCCCCGAACACTTTCAGTTCATCTCTTAAATACAAATAGACCAACCTTTCTCTGTCTGAAGAACCACATTTTTTACACATAGTCCGTCGTCTTCCCGCTCCAATAATTAAGAATTTTGTAGTTGCAAAAGAGTCTTCACCCCAGTATAGAAAAAAAAGCTGATAACAATTACAGAGAGGACAATTTTTAAATATTGAAAACATTTTTTTCTCTGTAAAAAATTGTTGATTCGTGATCTAAAAAACATCCTGGAGATATCCCATGGAACGAGATGGTTTTAAATCCCTTTTCTTTCAGGAAGGAAAAAGCTTTATTATACTTTTCTTCTCTGTATGAATCATCAAAAACAATAACTCCATTTTCTTTTAATGCATCATAAGCGTTGAAAACACAGTTAACCCTATCTCTCCCGTCAACAATAATTAAATCAAACTTTTTTCCATAATCTACAACTGATTTTGAATATGCAGGGTTCCCTTCTACATCCCTGAAAAGCAAATCAACATTGTTTGGAATTCGTGAATTAATTCGCTCAAACCAATCTCTGTCATGCTCAACAGCGACAACTTTTGCTGCCAGTTTGCTCAGAAACAAAGTAGATTGCCCTGAACCAAACTCAAAAACCATCATGTTTTTATCAACTCTTTCCTTCAGAAAAAAGATCATGGAGTAACACAGTTTGGGAAGTGGTTCCCCCAATTTATCAACAGGAATGTCCTTGTTGAAAGATGCTGTCCAGCCAATTTCATCAAGAAAACCATATTCCGTATGCATCAAAACAAACCTATCGATATTTTGCAGAAAATGGAAGCATATTTTCCTGACAAATCTAACCTTTCCCAACAACATTAAACTCTTTCTTACAAGCTCAATCATCTTTACATCTTCCTTCCAAACAGTATTAATCTAATTATTTTTCTTATTAAATGGTAACTCCTTAAAGGAATGCTCTTTTTAACTATTTCTCCCTTTTTTGACATTTTATAAACATCCCATTTCTTGTTATATCTTTTCTTGTCTATAGTTGATCTTTTGTCAGTTTCATTCTGGTTTCTATTTGCATCAATCTTGTGACTATGTACAACACAGTTTTCGTCTGTTGGGACAACTTTCTTGCAGTATTTTATAGCTGTACGCATAGAAATATCTGCATCTCCCTGAAACCACGAATAACTTTCATCGAATCTAATGTT
>SLOD01000201.1 GCA_007132725.1 Candidatus Sumerlaeota bacterium | reverse complement strand
TCCAAAATTGTTCGGTGAAATATGGATTCCGTAAGGGGTTGATTTTTTTTCTTTTAAAAACTGCATCATGCTTTTTAAATTCCCTGTTGTTCCGCTTTTTACTTCAACTGGAATAATTTTATCCTGTTTCTGAATTACAAAATCAATTTCTGCCTGAGAATTTTGCTTTTCTCTTACCCAGTAGAAAAGTTTTTGCGGTCTATGCGGGTCGCTATATGCAAGAATTTCCTGTCCGGCAAAAGCTTCAACGATCTCACCTCTGTTTATTATACTGTTTTTAATATCAAGTATCCACTCTCCGTCACTTAGCCCAAGAATTGCCTGGGCAAGCCCCACATCAATAAAAATCGTCTTAAAAATTGAATGGTTACACTCAGCTCCAAGCGGAACTCCATTAGAAGAAGAATGGGTTACTTTGTGTATTACCTGTGCCATTTCAAGAAGTTCAAGAGCAGGTTTTATTTCACGGCTTTTAAGAGTATCGTCAACTCTTGAATATACAAATTTCTTTCCAAGCATTCGAGGTACTGCCGAAAAAACTTTGTCAACATGCTGGATATGCTGATTTTTTGCATATTTAAGAAAATCCTGTCTGTATGTATCAATAATATTGTGGTGAATTTCTCTCACATTTTTCAAATCTCTATGTTCAAGCCAAGTGTTTACTGCTTCGGGCATTCCGCCAACCGCCATATATTCACCTAAAAGAGTTATAAGCTGATCAAGAAAAACTTCTTCAAGCGGTTTTTGAATATCGTGTCTGTCAATATAGTTGCACAACATTTCTTTGCCTGATGCAATAAGGAACTCTTTGAATGAAAGTGGATAAAGATACATACTGCTGACCCTTCCAACGGGCATCCCTGTCTGTTCAAGCACAAATTCCAGAAGTGATCCGGCAGAGATAACATGAAGTTCAGGCATCAATTCATAAAAATATCTCAAAGCAGTGACAGCCTTTGGAACAGCCTGTATTTCATCAAGGAAAAGCAAGGTTTTGCCCGGAACTATGTTCTCATTTTTGGCAATTGATATTTTTTCAATTATTTTCTGAGGCTCCAGATTTCCGTCAAAGATTTGAGAAAGAACAATGTCCTTTTCAAAGTTCACCTCGACAAAGTTGTCAAAATGTTTTCCGAACTCTCTGACAAGATAACTTTTGCCGACCTGCCTTGCTCCCCTTAAAATCAAGGACTTGCGGATGGAGCTATCTTTCCATTTTAATAGCTCATCAAGAAGACACCGCTTCATTTTTCACCTCCTTAAAACCTGAAACCAAATCCTATTATACTCCTGTTTGCACAAAACACAATACCTGTTTTAAACAATTATGCACAAAACACATGGGGTGTTTTGAACAAATATGTGCAAAAACATGGGGTTGTTTCTGTGTTTGCACCCTGAAATCGCAAATTATTATGGTTTTTTGGTTTCAGGCGGTTTTCACCTTCCCCTATACTTTGCACCTTTCCCGACACCGATCATTTCGAGGAGTTGATCTTTTACGAGTTGTCTGAGGTGGACTTTGATGGTGTTGCGGTTGGCTTTTGTGAGGATTTCGATTTCACTGATGGTGGCTGTTCCTCTTTCTTTTACTGCTTTTAAGATTTGAGCAGAGAGTTCCGGGAGTCGCATCAAAGAGTGTTCTTTTTGAAGTTTTTCAAGGAGCTCGTCTTTATGTTTTTTCATCATTTTCAGGAAAAAGATTATCCATGCCGACATATTTTTTTCAGGGTCATTCTGTGTCTGCCTTAGTGCAAGATAGTAATCGGATTTATTTGCTTCAACAACTTTTTCAAGTGAACTGTAGGGGATGTATTCATACCCCGATTTGAGAAGAAGAAGCGTTGTCAAAATTCTTGAAAGCCGTCCATTCCCATCCTGAAAAGGGTGGATCGCAAGAAAATGGAGGATAAAAATTGCTGTCACAATAAGCGGGTGAAGCTCTTTTTTATTCAAGTTATCTTGAGTCCACTTAATAAGTTCTTCCATTTTTGCAGGTGTTTCAAATGGAGTTGCAGTTTCAAATACCACTCCGATACTGATTCCGTCACGGTCAAATGCCTCTACATGATTCGGAAATTTTTTGTACTGACCTCTATGTCTGACATCTTTTTCACTGAATTTTAAAAGCACCTGATGAAGCTGTTTTATATGATTTTCAGTTAAATCAATATTATCAAAAGACTCAAAGATCATGCTGATGGCTTCCGAATAACCGGCAACTTCTTCTTCATCTCTTGAAGCAAATGACTTTGGATCAAGCCCTTTCAAAAGAGCTTCTATTTCAGAGTTTGTAAGTTTAACGCCTTCTATTCTTGTTGAAGAGCCTATAGATTCAATAGTTGCAACATGTTTTAGAGAATACATAAGCTCCGGCTTAAGACTTTTCAAAGCTTTCCAGCTTCCCTTGAATTCATCGATCTCTGAAACCAGAGAAAGAATTTGAGCATTTAAAATAAGATCTGAACCTTTCATTTTTTAACCTCACTTACCCAAATACATACCCAAATATACCCAAATAAAGCAAAAAATCAACTTTTTGGGTATTTATGGGTGTGTTTGCGGCTGTTCCCTGTTTATTCGGTAGTTTAAAAAATAATTAAAAAAGTTGTTTGACTTTTGTGTAATTGTGCTGATATTGTAATCCAGACTTTGTTGTCTGATTTATTTGTTTTTTAAAATGGAGGCTACGATGGAAAAAAGAACAGGCGTTATAACTTTTGGCGGAAACCCGCTCACACTTGTTGGAACTGAAGCAAAAAAAGGTGATAAAGCACAAGATTTCTATGCTTTGAACAACAAACTTCAACCGGTAAAACTTAGCGATTTTGATGGAAAAGTTCGTATAATATCGGTATTTCCTTCTATTGATACACCCGTCTGTGCCGCACAAACACGCAGATTCAATGTTGAAGCGGCAAATCTCGG
>SLOD01000076.1 GCA_007132725.1 Candidatus Sumerlaeota bacterium | reverse complement strand
CCTCTCCCGGTTCTCCGACAGACATTTGCTCCGCTATAGAAACGGAAGAATCCTCTGTCTGCACAAATTGGAAATGAACACTATTATCTGTGGGATCGTCCAACTTTGAAGGATCCACAGCACCCATCCAGACAAGAATAGCTTCTTCAATGATCGCGTCTTTTGGAATGTGATCTTCTGTCAGAGTAAAAGAACTCTCATCAATGCAAGTGTCTCCCTGAGGGTTGTCAGGGTTTTCTCCATGAAATGTTACAAAGTTATCTATTGTGGAATTAAACATCACAAAGAAATCCTGGGAACCATCTTCCCATGCTTTGTAAGGATCTCCTCCAGGCATTGTACCGTGAACAACAGCATTAAGGGGAAAAAGAAAAAGAAAAACACTTAAAAAAGATAGTAAAAACATTTGCAACCTGTACATTGCTCCTCCTGCTTAAGTAAACTTATTTAATCATCAACTATCACCGACAACACTAAATTAATTGAATTTTAGCAGGAATTATTTTAAATGCAAGGTATTATGAACGGGACATATACACATCAAGGCCTTTCTTAAGTATATTCATAGCCTTAACGGTTTTCTCAACATTCAGGACAAAAGCTATCCTCACCTCATTTTTTCCAAGCCCCGGAGTTGAATAAAAACCCTCTGCAGGAGCCAGCATTACCGTTTCCATGTCCACATGAAAATCTTTTAAAAGCCATATAACGAAATCTTCCGCATCTTCAACCGGTAATTTTATCACTATATAAAAAGCTCCGTTGGGTGATTTAAATTCCACTCCGTCCATTTCTTTGAGGGTATCAATGACAACATCTCTTCTATGCCTATACTCATTTACAACTTCTTTGTAATAATCATCTCCCAGGTCCGCCGATGGAACAGCCATTATCTGATCAATGGTGGGAGGACATAACCTCGCCTGACCATATGCAAGAGCCGCTTTCATAATATCGCTGTTGTAGCTCAGGAAAGCACCTATTCTTGCTCCGCAGGAAGAAAACCTTTTCGATATACTGTCTACAACAATAACCCGATCTTTTGCTCTTTCAAAGTTCATAAAAGAAGTATGTTTCTCACCACTGAATATAAACTCCCTGTAAACTTCATCGGCAATTATCATGAGATCTTTTTTTATAGCCAGATCCACTATCTCTGAAAGCTCTTCTTTTGAATAAACTTTTCCTGTAGGATTGTTGGGGTTGCATATTAAAATAGCTTTGGTTTTTTCAGAGATCAACGCTTCTATCTTTTCAATCGGAGGAATTTGCCAGTCATCATCCAGTCTTGTAGTAACAGGAACAACTTTAACTCCTGCTGCAATAGCAAATCCATTATAATTCGTATAGAAAGGCTCAGGAATAAGAACTTCATCACCCGGATCCATACATACAGTAAAAGCCATAGTTATAGCTTCGCTGCCCCCTGTTGTAACAATAACATTTTCTCTTTTAAGATCGATATTGTGTCTTGCATAGTATCTTATTAAAGCATCCTGATATTCAGGAATTCCCTGACTCGGACCATAGCCTACTATCCTGGTATCAATATTTTTTAGAGCATCAAGCATTTCCTGCGGAGTTTCTATATCAGGTTGACCAATATTGAGATGATAAACCTTTTTTCCTGCCGCAGACGCTTCGTCGTCATAAGGTTTCAGTTTTCTAATAGGGGAAGGTGGCAGCATTTTACCTCTTAATGAAACTCTACTCATATCAAACCTCTTTTAAAAAATTTACAAAACCCCTGTTCAACATTTCTGAGTATCTACCCTCTCTATTACTAAAAGCAAGAAAAAGATGTGAAAATATCAGATATCTTCTTCCCCTGAAGGCTCTCCTTCAGGATATATGATAAATTTTCTTGAAACGGATGTTCTCTCTCTATCGAAACCTTTGACCATTATAGTTATCCGGTTTGTTCTTTTGTCAAAAGTGAGAGGAACAGAAAACTTTTTCCCGTCACTTTTACTATCAACTATCCTTTTATAAAAAATCTTCCTGTTATTTTGAAATACAAAAACATCTCTAACATCCGGAGAAACTTTAAAATCAATTTCAAGGTTATTTGTCTCAACGGTCAAAGGAGACCTGTCAAATTTTATTTCAGGCATTGCAATCGCATACTTAAAATCAAATTTTGCTCTTTTAAGCTTCGGTTTTACAGGAAGCAGGTCTTTTTTATCTGCCCACATCCCGTTTACAAGACGGTATGACCCTCCGCAAAACCCATTTACTTTAACTGTCCCGCCTCTTGAAACAGATGCGTGAACAGCTTCTTTTTTTATGGAAGAAAAGAGTCTTGTTCCTTTGGAAATTTTATAGTCCCCTGCTTTTTTCCGGAAAACACATGTTTCAACGGGAGGAGACAAAGGAACCGTAAATCCGGCACTGTATCTTGTTTTATAGTCATACAGAGAAACCGCAATATTAACATATTCTTCTTCCTTAATATCGAAGTCACTGAGTTTGAATTTAAAGTCAACTGTTTTTTCTTCACCCGGCTCAAGAACTACCGTGTGAGTACCGTCAACAATAAAAACTTCTTTAGAAATATTCGTATTGATCAACATTGCTCTGCCATCAATAAGAGTACCTTCTCCGACATTTTTCATTCTGACAGAAAGAGTGATGTTTTCACCGGGCTCAACAACTCCGTTAACTCTTCCCCCTGAATCAATTGAAAGCATGGAAAAAACAACCGAAGGCTTTTTTGCAGGAATTGTTTCTATTGGTATTTTTTCCACCTTAATTATATTGTCAGCCCTCCCCGAAGATATTTTCACATTAACATCTTCTTTTCTCCAAGGCATGGATTCAGGAAGCTTAACTTTTACCGAACGCTCGACACTTCCTGTAAAAGTACCGAAGGGTATCTCGATCCTCTGTAAAAAGGGGATCCTTGTATCAAACAAACCTATGAGGTTTTCAACTTCTTCTTCACCATCATACTCTGCTTTAAAAACGAGCTTCGATTCTTCACCGCCAACTATTTGAGAATCACTTACCAACTTTACTGAAAGCTTTTCAGGGTTCAATTCTCTCAAAGACATCGCTCTCTTCCATGGGATGCCTATGTTTTCAAGTTTCCCGGCTATTATATCCCACTCTTTTGATCTTATTTCAGAAGCGATTTCCACGAACGAATTTTCTTTGTCAAAATACTTTTTAAACATGTTGATCGCTATCTCTATTTCCTCATCACTCCTGAAAACCCCTTCTCTCTGTGTTCTTCTTTCCTTCCTTAGCTCCTCAATATCTTTATACGGCTTATAATATCTGATAGATATTGATGGTTGGCTCGGTTTTTCAGGAATATATTTGCTTACAATATGTCCCAGCAGATCCTCTTCTTTCATAATATCGTCATCTGTCGTAAAAATCTGAATTCTATCTTCACTGACATACCCCGGTAAAAGTTCAATATCAGGAGTTATTCCTACTGACTGGATTGAAATATTGCCCGGAGTCAAATACTGAGCAACAGTAAGTTTCAGACCTCCTCCCCCGGGTATTCTAAAAAGATTCTGGACACTTCCTTTTCCAAAACTTTTTCTTCCCAAAACTGTAGCCCTGCCATTTTTTTTGAGAGCGGCAGTTACAATTTCTGCAGCCGAGGCGGTACCTTCATTGATCAGAACAAGTATAGGGATATCAAGCAAATCGGAGTCCCGTTTTGAAGCATTCTTAACTTCCGTTTCACCTTCTCCCACTGTCGCAACAATAACACCTTTATCAAGAAAGATATTGCTGATCTTTATTGCCTGGGAAAGAAGACCTCCTGTATTATTCCTCATATCAAGGACAAGTCCTTTCATATCCTTTTTTTTAAGTTCTTCCAGTTCCTTGAGCAAAGTCGGATATGTATTTTCCATAAAGCCGGTCAACTTAACATAACCTATGCCGGGTTCAGGCATTGCTGTAATGACAGACTCTATTTTTATAATCGCTCTTACTATCTCAAACTTCATTAAGTCGGGAACGCCCTCTCTTCTGATCCTTAATGTAATGGATGTTCCCGGTTCTCCTCTCATCCTCTCCACTGCTTTACTTAAAGACATGTTCACAGCTGACTCATCATCAATCTGAACAATGATATCTCCTGCTTCAACACCGGCTTCCATAGCAGGAGTACCGTTCATCGGAGACACTATAACAAGCTCCCCGTTTTCATTTGTGCTTATCACGATTCCAAGTCCACCGAAACTTCCTTCTGTTGAACTTGTAAACTCTTCAAACTCTTTCGGAGTGAATATGTAGGAATGAGGATCGAGCTTTTTTAAAATCCCGTTCACTGCAATATACTCTATATCATTCATTTCAAGAGGGGGCTCTGGCTTATAGTTTTTTTCAATAAGGTTGTACACTCCCCTGAGCACATAAGCTATGTCATAAAGGTCTCTCATTCTTCTTACCGGGGTACTGAAATGAAGATTATATATCTGGACATCAACTTTTTTCCCTTTTTCATCGTAGTTGATCAGTGTTTCTGAAAGCCGGCTCTGTAAAGCATCGAGAGATGCTCTGAGCAAGTCAGCGGCATCGAATCTTGTTTTATCAAGATACCTCGTTTTCACTGCTCTGAGAGTATATACAGTAACCTCCCCCTGAGATATTGAATATTCCCGGGAGGTGGAAAGAAGCCGCTCAAACAGACTGGCATTAAGAACAAGAGCAAAAAGAACTATTGATATGATTATTAACTTCCTTTTCATTGTTATTGACTCCCTAAAACAACAAAACCCTTACACCTAAAAATTATTAAGCTAATAAAACCTTATTCCCAGCCACTCGGAGAAAAGAAAATCAAATCTCCCGGCAAAAATAAGAATCCTCGAAAAAAGAGTATACCCCAAAGATGTTCCTATTGCAACTAAGAGATAAAATCTTCCAATTTCTCCGTATCCCCGTATCATTTTAACATCGGGATATCTTCTGGCTGCAAAAAATATCAGTACCGAAACAGTACCTGTGACAGAAACTATGGAATTTATTGTCAAGCCCCAGTTAACTCCGCCTTTATCATCAAAAACTACAAGCGGTTGAACAGAAGACAGTACCATATCAACAATATATGCTCTGAAATATATTATGAAATTAAGAGCTATGAAAACAGCAGCAAGAAGCGATGCAGGAACTGTCAAAAACCTGGAAAACCTGTTTTCACGTAAAACCAGTATTAATATTCCCGTGATGATGGGGATAAAAATATGCCACTCTCCTTCAACACCATCACTTATAGCAGGACTGATAACAGAAAAGAACCAAATACAGAAAAAATATCCTGCTGACACACCGATAAAAACCGATTCAACAAATCGGAACAAAGCGGTTTCTTTGTATAAAGCAGAAAAAACACCGAGTGTTAACAATGCTGCTATCCAGACACCTATATCGCTGTTTATATTCATTTCCTTCCTGTCACTAAATTTTTTATATTAGACAAAATAATCATAAATATTATAAAAACTAAAAGTACTGAAGCAATAGAATACCTTACCGTTGAAATACCGGGGTTGTTAAAAGCTCTTTCCAAAGCCGCCATTCTGCGGCTTCCCTTAATAAGAATATCTATTCTGCCTGATTTACGGAAAGGAATGTATTCAGGAACCATATCTGATGTCACAACAGCGATCACGGGGGTTCCTTCACCTTTTGAGAGAACATTGAACAATACAGCAGCCGGAGTTCCATCAATTTTCATTGAAGAGAGTTCAATAAAAGCAGAAAAATCTGAAAAAGAGTCAACTCCATTCATTACGGACATATTTTTAAGATCATTTCCGAAAACATCAGAGCCCCTCATTGAAAATATAGATCCGGAAACTGCTCCTGCCGCCAGAGTTCCACCGGCAAAATAACCTATATTGACATAATCTTTTCCATAAACAGCACTCCATTCTTGCGAGCTTATTCCCGAAAGACTTTCTCTGACTCCCATAGAAATAGTTTCAATCCCCATTTCCGTCAATGTCATAAACACTATTCCTACCTTTCTAGACAAAAGCTCTCTGACTATTAGATGAAAAGAGCCGTCTAACTCATATCTTGTCTGAGGGGTATAATTTACAGCTACCAGAACTTTAGACCCTTCCGGAATAGATTCGATCATGTTCAGCAATTTTTTTTCTTCTTTTCCATACGGAACCTGAAATGACGGTTCCAAAAAGATGGCTATTAAAGTTAAAATTACAAAAGGTACTATCAAATACCAAGGTCTTATTTCGCTAAATATTTTTTCAACCCTGTTCATTTAATTACCTTTTTTTAAATACAGAAAAGAAAAAACGCTCCTCAAATAAATATAGGTGACCCCTATTCCTGCACCTATAAGCACTGCTTTAAAAGCAGCAAGTGCAGGAACACTTATCATCCACTCTGATGATCCCGGTCCTTCCCACCCATCAGGCATGATATTATAAAGAAAAGTATCTATCTGAGGTAAAAATCCTGTCAAAACTACAATAAAAGAAAGTGATATAACCGCATATGAATAAGAGCGGTGATTAAACACTTTAAAAACAGCGAACATCGTAAATATAAGAAGTAAAGCTCCAAATGCTGAATAGAGGGGATCAAAAACATGTCTGTATATCCACCTGAGGATTCCTCTTACAGGAGTAAGCGATGAAACTCCGGTTTTCAAAAAAGAGGTGACAACCAGTCTTGTTCCACTTTTAGAAAGATCCGTTGACAGTTCAGGGTATATAACTTCAGATATCCTTTCTGTAAGATCAGGATCACTGAAAACTTTATTAAAAGATGCTCCTATATCAACTTTAGGTAAAGAAGGCTGTCCAAATCCGGAAATAAACCGGCCTATCGCTTTGTTAAGCAGCTCTCCGGAACCTTCAACATAAGTATCACCAAGCATCAGGTCGCTGAAATGTTTTGTTTCTAAATCAGACATGGAGATGTCCGTTCCATCGAAAAGAGTCAACGAAGATATGAACCACTGCTTAACTGAAGGGGCAAAAGGCAACATTGCCGCAACGACTTTCTGTGATACAAGATTAACTTTTTCAACTAAAGGAGGGATAAGTCTCAGATCATCTTTGTTAATTACTGACAATGTGACTGAATCGTAGTGTGAAACCACCCCCGATTTACCTGAAATTGATCGGAAATCACCAAAGGTCATACCCGCATTCAAGAGCATTTCTTTAGAAGGGGTAAAGTCATTGCTTGATCTGCTTGCTATTAACAGTACCAGTTTGTTTTTAGAGGGATGATGTCTAAGATACGGGTCATCTTCAATAACAGCTTTTGTCACATCAAGAAGATACTGAGGATGATCTCTGACCATATTTTCCCATGCGAATCTTTCACTTGCCAGATTAAAAAACCCTGCAAAGACCGTCAAAGCAAAAGATATCACTATGACAACAGAATAGACCCGGTTTTCTCCGGATTTTATTTTCTCTGCTTTCTTAACAATAAACCTTAGAATTCCAGCCATAAGAAAAAAAACAACTGTTATCTCTCCCCAACGGAACATGAGAGATAAAAACCGATAATTATGACCGGTGAGCAAATTATAAAGAACGATCAAAGTAAATATTGCTAAAGCTGCTTGTATTATCCTCTCTTTCGTCATTTACCCTCTCGCTGTTATAAACGATAGCAAATTACTCAAAAAGGGAAAAACAAAATCAAAAGTATAGAACAGTGAACCTAAAAATATTATAAGACAGATTATCAGCAGGAAAATATAAGCTCCGGAAGAACAATCAGTTTCCTCTTTTTCAACATTCAAATCACAGGGAATAAGGAAAGACTCCATGGAAAGCAATCCGCTTCTTTCCATTAAAACATTTGCCACAGACCCTGATACTGTTACAGAAGCAAAGAATCTCCTTCCCTTCTCACTACTATCTTGAAGTTCAAAAAACTCAGTTTCCGCAGACCCACTTGTAAAGTTAAAAACCACTGAAGGAGAAGACCCATTGTCAGTGCCAAAAAAGAGTGTGTGACAAGATATTTCCGCTGAAGGTGTCATGTCATTTGAAAAGGCTGCGTTTCCCCCCGGTTTTTCACCGGAATACTTCTCATAAAAAGGAACCGCCATTATAAGATCACGGTCCGGATCACAATAAAAAGAAAAAAACTGAGTCATCATCTTCAAAGATTCTTTAAGTGGATTTCCCATTGAATAGTCGGAAGTATAAAAAACAACATCTCTGCCTTCTTCACCCAAGAGGCTTTTTATTCTATCAAGAATTATTTTTAAATCGGGACTTTTTTCAAAAAATATCTTATTTTTTATGAAAAATGGAAAAAACAAAGAAACAAGAAAAATTAAAAAAAACATTAAAAAAGTGGTATCTATCATTCCAAAGTATTTTGCACCGGCAAGACACTTTTTGTCTGTCATTACAGAACTGCCGTTAAGGAAATAGACTGTCAACTGATAACATGAGTCCAAAGCAAAATTATCAGTAAAGGAACTTTCTCTGCTTGAAAACTCAAAAATAGGGACAAAGTTTCCCCCTTTTTCTGACTTGTATAGTTCTGCATAACTGAATTTGTCAATATCGACATTCATATTTACTTCAACTGTTCCATCTCTTTGCGGATCTACAGAAAAATATTCGAAAAACTCTGCAGAGCAGATAAATGTTGATGCAAATATAAATAAAAACAGCACTGCTTTAAACATTAACTTCTTTCCTTTCTCAAATCTATTACAACTGTTTTTGAACTTTTATATGTGTTCAGAACTATCTTCTTTTCATTAACATTTTTGAAGAAGGTGCCTCCCAATGTTGAAATTTCAACAGATGATGAAGGTTCTATTTCAAAACTATATCTTTTTCCCCAAAGAAGCGGGATCAGTTCAATCTTTGTGTTGCCACTTGAATAAAAATTAACAGCCGGTTCATCTTTGTCAAACTTTCCATCCGGAACAAGGAGCCATCCCTTTAAAACAGGCATCTGCTCTACAATTTCGGAAATATCCCCTCTTTCATCATAGTTCTCACCTATAAGCATCAAAGCGATAGAAATAACGGCCCCTGATCCATCAATAATGAACTCTATCTTACCTCTAAGTATATCGGGGTCAGATATCAAATCGAGAAATTTTTCCGGAGTAATATTATTATCAAGCACTATGCCAAGGATTTTCTGTGGTCTGTAGAACAGGGTTGTCTCCTTTTTTCTGATCGGGAAAACAGAGCACTCCAAAGAGCCGGGATCTGACACATCGTGGTTCTCATTTTTAAAAAGTATTTTGTAAGCTTCCGAAAAACGAGAACTGTCAATATTCATACTATCTTCAGGGAAAGAAAATCTTTTATTAAAAAATTTTCCCGACCTCTTTTCACAATGAGTAAAAATAGAAAATTTACTGTTGACAAAATATGTTCCCAAGTTAGAAACACTGCCCCTGCAAAAAAGTTCCGATATTTTAGAAATGATCTTTGGAAAAACGTGCATTTTCTTTTTTTTAATTTTATCGGGCAACTTGCATTCTGACAGATAAAGTGCTTCAAAAACGGAATCAAAATTTTCAATACAATCTGCCGGATTACCGGACAGTACATTTTTTACTGCAGTAAAACCTGTATAGGGAGAAAAGTACAGTTTTGCATTATCAGCCGCATTTGAACTACCTCTAAAAATGATATAAGGCTTTTCCTGCTTAAACCATTCCGTCTGAGAGACAGCTCTTACCAGACTATCGATCTTTTTTGTGTCCGACCCGTCATAACCACCTGAAACAACTAAAACTTTGGATTTAAAGTTAAAATCTTTCAAACCTATTTCTTTTAAGGTTGCAGCCCACTTTGTATCAAGCATCATTGAAGAAGAAGCTATCTTTGCTGCTTTCACCGACCACTCCCTAGCAATACCGAAAACGCCTGCTTCTATTAAGGGGCTGGAAGAAACCACTATAGATACATCACTTTTTGAAGGGAACTCTAGTCCATTTTTTTTAAGATTTTTTTTTATGTTAGCTGTAACAGCATCTATAGATGAGGAAATATCTGTATTTTCACCTTCAACAAAAACTCTTTCAGAAACAAAGATGGGGGCTGATCCGGGATCGCTTACATCCAGATAAGTGGCAATTATATCGGAAGGGGCAAGAATATAGTTAAGAAACCTTGAAGACACAATTATTCCTCTTTCAGGCTTTCAATTAAATTTAAAAATCTTTCTTCACTTGCCAGAGTACGCTCTATACCTGAAAGCACTTCTCTGTCTATAAACAGAGCCGCCAATGGCTGAAAAACTGAAAAACTGAAAAGTGCCAAACGCCTGAAAGGGAAGATTGACTTGAGGAAAGTAAGTAAAACAAAAGAGGTTTCTTTTGATCTGACAGAAGTTAGAATATTTGAAACAGAACGGTTGTTAGCACTTTTTTTCATAGCTCGGTATCATATAAAATCGGATCCTTTTTTTCAAGAAACGAAGAAATGATCCCGACAGATTCACTATCAATATTAATAAAACGCAAACCCATTCCGGGAGATTCTCCGCTTATAGCACTACTGTTCATATCCCTTATCCAGACAACAGATGTCAATAATTCAAGAGATTGTGAGCCTATTTTTAAATTTAACAGCAATTCTGTTCCTATAGGAAAAAGTTTATGTGTAGCAACAAACAGTCCCCCTTTGCTGATATCCATAGTAAAGCCACTGAAAAAAGTATGGGGTCCTGAAATTGTAACTTCGATAGAAACCTTTATCCTTTTGTCTGCCCTATTGTTTGATTCAGAAAAAATAACATCATCATCATTTTTTTTTTCACTGTACAAAACTGTACTTTTATCTAATTCCTTTTTTTTCTTTTTGTTTTCCATTTTCTGTCTCCAATTACTGCTCCAATCTGAATTCCACTCTCCGGTTTTTAGCTCTGCCCTGCGGTGTTCTATTCGATTGTATAGGACGATCAGGGCCGTAACCTTTAGATTCCAGTTTAGATGGGTCAACTCCTTCACTTATCAGAAAGTCTTTTACAGCATCTGCTCTTTGTTGAGAAAGTCTGAGATTAAAGTCTCTGCTACCTACACTGTCAGTATGTCCTTCAATATATACTTTCTTTATTCTCGGAGAACTGTTTATGGCATCAGCAACCTCCCGGAGAAGACCGTGAGACTTCCTCTGAATAACAGATTTTCCTGTTTCAAAGAATATTGTCTGCCTAAGTTCTATTTCTTTTTCAGTAACAATTATCATTTTATATTTTTTCGGTGGAGGACAACCGTCATGTTCAGCAACACCCGGAACATCGGGACATTTATCATCTATATCAGGAATCCCGTCACCGTCTCTGTCAGGACATCCTTTCAACTCAGGAGGCCCTGGATCATCCGGACAGCGGTCATCTATATCAGGAATCCCGTCACCGTCTCTGTCAGGACATCCCTGCAATTCAGGAGGCCCGGGGTCATCCGGACAGCGGTCCTGTGAATCAGGAACTCCGTCTCCGTCCCTGTCTGCTT
>SLOD01000068.1 GCA_007132725.1 Candidatus Sumerlaeota bacterium | reverse complement strand
TCCCAGTTGACAACATTGAAGAAAGCATCAATATAGTCGCCTCGTTTGTTCTGATATTTCAGATAATATGCGTGTTCCCAGACATCAAGAGCAAGGATCGGTTTTCCTTTGCATTTTGTTCCCGGCATTAGAGGGTTATCCTGATTGGGTGTGGCGCATATTGAAAGTTTGCCCCCTTTTTCGACATTAAGCCATGCCCATCCTGATCCGAACTGTGTAGCTGCTGCTTTTGAAAACTCTGTCTTGAAGTTTTCAAATGATCCGAAAGACTTATCTATTGCTTTAGCAAGCTCTCCCGTGGGCTTGCCGCCTTTTTTAGGACCCATAATTTCCCAGAAAAGATTGTGATTATAGTATCCACCCGCATTATTTCTTAAAAAATAGTTTTTCATATCCATTTTTTTAAGGATTTCTTCTATCGGTTGTTTTGCAAGCTTTGTCCCTGCAACCGCTTTGTTGAGATTTGCGGTATATCCCGCATGATGTTTTGAATAATGAATTTCCATTGTTTTTGCATCAATATACGGCTCAAGAGCGTCATAGGCATAGGGCAGTTCAGGTAAAACAAAAGGAACAACCTCTTTCTTTTCAGGTTCCGCTTTTTTGGAATCACTGAAAAGTGTCACCGAACTTAAAAGCATTACTACAAATAATGCCGATATAATTAAAATCTTTTTCATAACTCACCTCGTCTCAAAAGTTAATAAGCTTACTGTTATTCTAAGCACTGAACGCCGCAAGTCAAATTAAGACTGTTTTGGAGTCAATTCCCTGAACCCATCTTCTTGACAATCCAACGGCTGAAGAATTTGTCAGTTATATGATATCTTCCATATTCGTTTCTATCAATTATGTCTGTATCTGTAAGTTTTTTTATGGTTCTTTGAACTGTTGAAGCGGGAGGAAGTGAGTGCCTCTGAATGATTTCTGCAGAGTATGGCGATTCTATTTCTTTTTCTTTTGCCAGAGCAAGAACCATCTTTTTTTCATTTGATGAAAGGGCTTCCCATTCACTTAAAAAAGCATGGGTTTCTCTTTGAAAAAGTATTTCAAGTGCTTCATCAACTACTAACGGTTCTTTTAAATCTTTTGACGATATTTCATAGCAGACACTGCAAAGCATCTGGGTATAGAAAGGATGTCCTTCTGTTTCTGAATAAATCTTCTCAATACATTCATCCGATATTGTTTTTCCGCCGTTTGAAAACTTTTCTTTTATAAATGGCATCCAGTGGTTTATTGAAATGTATCCGACAGGATAATGTGCCGCACTTCTGTACAGCGGACTCGTTTTGTTAAGAAACATTTCTCTTATCATGTGTTTCCTGCTTCCACAAAAAATGTATGCAACTTCCTCATGATGCTGAATAACACTCCTGAGAACTCTTTCTGCCCGGTCACTTTCAAACGATCTTATCTGAGGAAATTCATCAAATATGACAACCACTTGTTTTTGAGGATACTTCTGTGCTATTTTTGCAGGAATTGAAAGAACATCTTCAAGCAAAGTGGTTTTATGATTTTTCGGAATTACACCAAAAACAACGACAGGCTTTCCAGCTTCATCTATGGTAATTGAAGGTGAAATAAAGCTGAAAAACTCTTTTGCAAAACTGAGGATCTTATCGGTTTTTGTCTCGCAAGCCAAAGCAAAAGCATTTGCACAAACCCTTATAAAATCATCTTCCGATATACATTTCCAAATATCAATATAGACAGGAATGTAGTCGTCCTGAGGCAGAGACGCCATAAGTTTTTTCAGTAGAGAAGTCTTTCCAAGCCGTCTTTCACCGAAAATAAAAAACTTTCTCGAACTCTCAACAGCCTTTTTCAAATCACTTAATTCCTGCACCCTGTTGCAGAAAGAATCACCCGTTACTGCAACACCGAAAGAAAAAGGATTTTTCATCACCACCTCCATTACGCAAATTGCGTTACTCAAAAACAATAATAGCGTACCTTTTTAATAAGTCAAGAAATTTAAATGCTTACTGGCTTAAAAAAAATTACGCAAACTGCGTTACGCAAAAAAAATAAAATATTGGGAGTGCATTTTTTCGTATCATGGTAATTAAAAAGTGTAAAGGAATGTAGGATTAGGCAGTGGATTTTTTAAGACTGGGCTTAAGACAACTTAGAAGTTTCTGGGACCTCTGTTACCACGGAATCCGCCGCCGCCGCCACCTTCTGTACGGGGACGAGCTTCGTTGACAGTGACTTCCCTGCCTGCAATCTCAGTACCGTTAAGACCTTCGATAGCTGCAAGACCATGGTCTTTTTCCGGCATTTCTACAAAAGCGAATCCTTTTGAGCGACCAGTTTCGCGGTCAGTAATAATTCTTGCAGACTCAACTGTACCATAGGCTTCGAAAGCTGCTCTCAGGTCATCCTCTGTCATCTTGTAGGATACATTTCCAACATAAATCTTAATCATTTTCTCTCTCTTTAAAAAAACCGTGATTAACAAAATAATCAACTGCCTGACACGGCCGACTGGCAAACTGATAGCTTTAGACGGGAGCCACCCGAACTGAACACTAACGAACAGTACTGTACCGTTAATAGCAACGGCACTAGGAATATATGAAATTTTATGTATTTGTCAAGCTATATTGTAGAATTTTTACAGTAATTACAGGCATTTTTGGGGCAACAGCCGCTTTGCTGAACAATATCAGGCAGATGCAGGTGTTGAGGCAACTTGTTTTTTAATGTTTAAAGCAAACTCTCAATGTTTTTGAAATGGATTCGGCAAGTTTATTAGAAACACCTGCAATTTTGAAATAACTTTCCCATCCATGTACCGTCTCAAATATATTATTGATAATCTCTTCACCATTTTTAATTCCGTTGGCAGAAGCAATCGCCATAAGGTCTTTTTTGTTTATATTTTTATGTTTGCCGTTAATGCTCAGTGTCTGTTGACTTACCCATACATTTGCAGGGTCGAAAGAGTAGC
>SLOD01000011.1 GCA_007132725.1 Candidatus Sumerlaeota bacterium | reverse complement strand
GGGAACCTGTAAAGAAGCAATATCAAGACTTGAAAACCATTCCGAAAACATGAACATTGACACCCTTCTTAAATATGCAGCGGCACTCGGAATGAAAGTAAAGATCAACCTTGAAAAAATTGAAGCATAATCCTTCACTGTCCCGCAGGCACTTGCCTCGTCACAGGTGACAGACACTAAAAAGTTGACACTATCAGCGGAGAATTAAGTCCCCTTGTAAAAGAGGATTTAGAGGGTTGAAATCAACTGAAAAAATTTTGGGGGAACTTCAGTTGATAGTAAACTTGTTTTATCATTTTCTCTGCTCTATAATCTTTGTCAGCAAAAAAGGGGTGTTTGATGAGAAATCTGCTTCCTGAACTCAGACTTCTTGGATATGGGAAAAATAAAACATCAGGAAGTATAGAAGCATCTGTCCTGTTTGTAGATATTTCCGGCTTTACTGCTATGACAAGAAAGCTGATGGAGCAGGGGAAGGAAGGTGCTGAAATACTTTCTGAGATGATGAACCGGCTTTTTTCTCCTCTTATAGATTCTGTCTATAATTATGGCGGTTTCATAACAAACTTTGCCGGAGATGCTTTTACTGCTGTCTTTAAAGGTGATGACGGATTCAAAGCCTGCTCTTCTGCAGCAGAGATAATGGAGTTCTTTAAATTAAATCCTCTTTTTGAATACTCCACCTTTTCTTTTAAGCTTTCCGCAAGATCAGGAATTTCTTCGGGGAACTTAAAATGGACTTCTATTTCGAGTGAAAAAGGGGAACACTTCTTTTTTTACGGGGATGTTCTTGATGAAGCTGCTAAAGCCGAACATTGTTGCAAATCAAACAGTGTTTCAGTTACGGAAAAGGTATTTAAAGTCCTTCAAAAAAAAGTCAGTTTTGATCTTGAAAAAGGAAAGTTTTTCTTCCACTCTTTTATTTCAAAACCAGAGACATCACCTTTAACTCCACGGCCAGATAAAGATGCTCTTAAAAAATTTATCCCTTCAAATGTTTTTGAGCAGAATATTTCAGGAGAGTTCAGAGAAGTGGTTTCAGTTTTTATATCCTACGATATGCCTTTGAAAGCAGATGAAATAAACACCACACTCTCTTTTTTTGCTTCAACAATAGAAAAATACGGTGGATATATAAGTGGATTTGATTACGGAGATAAAGGCTCTACAGTACTTGGACTTTTTGGAGCTCCGGTAAGCTACGAAGATAACCTTGAAAGAGCTTTGAACTGTCTTATTGATCTGAGAAAAAATTCTGTTGTGAACTTTAGAAGCGGTGTAACTGAAGGAACAGTTTATGCAGGGTTTACGGGGAGTGAAAAGAGGGCTGCATATACAGCTCTTGGTGACAATGTCAATCTCTCTGCCCGTCTCATGATGACTGCTCCTATGGGCTCTGACTGGATCCTTGGTAAAGCTGCGGAAAAGGCCGGGGGAGACTATGAACTGGAAGAAACAGGAAAACATCGTTTTAAAGGTATAGATGAAAGCATTGATGTTTTTTGCATAAAGAAAAAACTGAAAAAAGAAGGAAAAGTTTCTTTTAAAACTGCTATGACAGGCAGAGAAAAAGAACTTAAAGATGCGGCAGCTATTTGCAATAAAACTTTCAGTGATTCAAAACTCCGGATACACACAGTGTTTGGAGAAGCAGGCATAGGCAAATCAAGACTCGTTTTTGAGGTAGAAAAAGAAATTCCCTCTGACTTTATAATCTTTAACTTCAGTGCGGATACCATACTTCGTCAGTCAATGAATATTTTTACCAGCTTTTTTCAAAAATTCTTTAATCAAAGCGATACTCATTCAGAAGAAGAAAATTTAATGAATTTTGAAAAGAAATGGTTATCCGTTTCCGACTCTGTTTTAGAGGACGATAAGGCTGGATTGGATTCATCCAAACCTTACATTGCCGCCCTTTCCGGAATTATTATAAAAGGGTCTGTATATGAGATCATTGATGCAAAGAGCAAGTATGAAAATACATTGTTTGCAATAAGAGATTTTTTCGGAGCTTTAAGCCGTACCGCCCCTATGTTAATGATATTTGATGATATGCATGCTATTGACAAAGATTCTCTTGAGGCATTTAAGGTTCTTACAAAAAATCTTGTTAATTCCCGCACGGTAATTTTTGTTTTGAGCCGTCTTAATGATGATGGTTCGAAACCCGATTTTTCTTTCTCCATCGGTGAAGAACACATTACTTCTCTATTAATGGATAGACTTGCAGAAAGAGATGTGCCGCTTTTTATAAAGAATGTGCTCGGCAGCCGGAGCAGTGATGAACTCAGCTCTTTTGTTTTTAAAAGAAGTGGTGGAAATCCTTTCTTTATGGAACAGCTTCTTCTGTATATGAACGAGAACAGTTATATATTGGAAGGTGGTGAAGGGAGCTTGAAGATGTCCAAAAGCGATGTAGAGATCCCGGGAGAGGTGAATTCTATTCTTGTGAGCAGGCTTGACCGTCTTTCTTCTAAGCTCAAAGATGCTGTTTTCAGAGCTTCAGTCCTTGGTAATGACATTGATCTCAATATATTGAAAGATATTACGCTGGCAGATTCTTTTAATGATATTATCAAAGAAGGAGTAGAAGAACTCATATGGAACTATGTTTCTGAAGTGTTTTGTGTTTTCAGACATGCACTTTTAAGGGATGCAGCCTATTTTATGCAGCTGAAATCAAGGTTGAGAGAAATACACCACAATGTCGCCTGCTCTATTGAAAAAAATTATCCCGGAGAAGAAAGGTTTTATTCATCAATAGCGTTCCACTACGATAAAGCCGGTGTCAAAAACATGACAATATTGTATCTTGAAAAGGCAGGGGATTATGCCCGTTCACAATATCATAATTCTGATGCTGAACATTTGTATGAAAGACTGCTTTCTCTTCTTGATGAAGAAAAGGATATAATAGAGACGGGCCATGTTCTTGGAAATGTCTATAAAGTTTCAGGCAAATGGGATAAAGCGGAAAAACTTTTTAGAGAAAGTCTTAAAATATCTCAAAAAACTAAAGACAGGCTTTTAACTGCCGCAAGTATGAAAGAGCTGGGTTCCATGCTTCTTGAAAAAGGTCGTTATGATGAAGCTGAACCTTTGCTTGAAAAGAGTGTTGTTCTGTACAAAGGTTTGAATGAAGTGAAAGGGGAGTGCGATGTAGAAGGCTACAGAGGTTTAATTCATTATTATAAAGGTGAGCTGGACGATGCTGTAGAGCACTTTTCAAGAAGGTTGGAGCTTTCCCAAAAGATCAAAGACAAGACAGCAATAGCTTTATCATACAGATACCTCGGGGGTGTGGCATACTATAGGAGTGATTACAGTACTGCACATCAATATTATCTGAAACAGCTTGAAATGTCTAAAGAAACACACAATGATCTGGACATAGCCGTTGCTGAAAGCAACCTGGGCTTGGTTTACTCCCATATGAATGACCTTAAAAATGCCGCAAAATACTATCAGAGTGCACTTGATGCTTTTAAAAAGATCGGCGTAAGACAATATATCTGCAACACATCGAACAACCTTGGAGAGCTGAAATTCTGGCTTGGAGAATATGATGAAGCAAGGAGACTTTTTGAGAATCAGCTTCAGATCGCCTCGGAACTCGGCATAAAAAGACACATATCCATCGCATACAACTATATCGGGAATATATGTCGGAAACAAGGTCATTATCAGGAAGCACTTCAATACTACAACAAGGCAATAGCTATTGGGGAAGAGCTCAATGTTTTAACTATACTGTGTGAATACTATTATGAAAAAGCCACTCTTTTTTATGAGATGGACCGGCTGGAAGAAGCACTTGAACTTGTTGAAAAAGCTGTTAAAATGAGTATAGAGGTCAACCGCAAGGATTTTGAGTTTAGAAGCGAACTCCTGAAGTGGCGTATCATTTCAAACAATAATTCAGAAAAAGCTGTAATGGAGTTAAGAAAGATGATGGAGTCTTGCAGTAAAGATGAAGATGTCGCAGAGTTGAACTATCATCTTTTTTTTCTTACCGGAGAGAAAGAGCATGCTGATAAAGCAGTGACCCTTTTTGAAACTTTATACTCTGTAGCTCCCAAAGCGGAATACAGGGAAAAATTTGAGCTTCTGAAATCATTTCCTAAAGGACCCCGATGATATCTTTTCGAATAGAAGCCCGTTCCGGAAAAGCAAGAAAGGGAGTTATAGAAACCTGTCGCGGAAAAATAGAGACCCCTATATTTATGCCTGTCGGGACCCAAGGTGCTGTTAAAGCAGTCTTGCCGGAACAACTTGAAGAACTTGGAGCACAGATAATTCTTGGGAATACATATCATCTTTATCTCCGTCCCGGGCACAGACTTATTAAAGATGTATTCGGTACCATACACAACATGATGAGCTGGAACCGTCCTATCCTGACAGATAGCGGAGGATTTCAAGTGTTCAGTCTGGGGCCGTTAAGAAAAATAACGGAAGACGGAGTATATTTTTCAAGCCACATTGACGGCTCAAAAAGATTTATTTCTCCTGAAATATCAATTGAAATACAGGAAGCTCTCGGAAGTGATATAATGATGGCTTTTGATGAGTGCCCTGCGTTACCATGTACCCTGGAGTATATGGTTGACTCAATGAACCGTACAACCCGTTGGGCTGAAAGGTCGCTTGCGGCAAAAAATACCGAAGCTGCACTTTTCGGGATTTTTCAGGGTGGAGTGGATGTTGAATTGCGCAAAAAACATCTCAGAGATATTTCTGCACTTCCATTTGACGGATTTGCCATAGGAGGATTAAGTGTAGGCGAAAAAAAAGAGGATATGTACAAGGTGATTGAAGAAACAGCCTCCTTAATGCCTGAAGATAAACCTCGCTATCTTATGGGTGTGGGGACCCCGAAAGATATTGTTAAAGCAGTGCTTGAAGGAATAGATATGTTTGACTGTGTCATGCCGACAAGAAATGCGAGAAACGGACAACTTTTCACATCGAAAGGGATACTGAATATAAAACGGAAAGAGTTTGAAAAAGATGCACGCCCGATAGATGAAAACTGTACCTGTTATACTTGCAGAAACTTCAGCAGATCATATCTCAGACATCTTTACAGAGCAGGTGAATACATTTCCCCTGTACTCAACTCTATACATAACCTTTATTTTTATCTTGAATTGATGCAAAAAGTGCGGACTCACGTTCAAAAAGGTACAGTGGAAGACCTTTATACTGAAATATCGAGTGTTTATGAAAGATAATATGTTTTGGAGGATTAAAAATGAAAATTGCTTTTATTGCTTCTGAGTGTGATCCTTTTGTCAAAACAGGCGGTCTTGCTGATGTTGTTGGCTCTCTTCCTCTTGAGCTTGCTGCTTCGGGCAACAAGGTCTGCGTCATTCTCCCTTATTACCGTTCAATAAAAAGCGGCGGTTTTAAAATTGATATGTTTTTTGAGTCTATGTGCGTCTGGATGGGCGACAAAGAAGAGTGGTGTGCCGTAAAAAAACTGAAGGATTCTGCGACAGTTGAGTTTTACTTTATTGAATTTGATGAATATTTTGACCGCGAAGGGATTTATTGTGATAATGCCAATAACGATTATGCCGATAATGCAAAAAGGTATTCGTTTTTCAGCAGAGCTGCCCTGCAACTTCTTAAAGATATGGACTTTAAACCCGATATAGTTCATGTTCATGACTGGCAGACTGCTCCCGTATGTGCGTATCTCAAAATTTGGGACTGGGGGGAAAACGAGATCGCAGACACAAAAAGTGTCCTTACTATACATAACATAGGTTACCAGGGTGTTCATCCTGCCGACACATATAACTATACCGGTCTTAGATGGGAAAACTTTGTTTCTTCAAAATTTGAAGCTCATGGGGCTGTTAACTTTTTAAAAGGAGGGATATATTTTGCAGATATAGTGACCACAGTAAGTCCGGCATATGCAAAAGAGACTCTTTTTGGAGAACAGTCTTACGGGATGGGTCCGTATCTTTATGAAAAAGGAAATAAATATGTGGGTATTCTTAACGGTGTAGATTATAGTCAATGGGACCCTTCTGTTGACAGACATATCCCTTTTAATTTTGACCACAGTAATATGTCAGGAAAGGCCAAATGTAAAAAAGTTCTTCAGGAAAGATTTGAGCTTGAAGTGAATGAAAAAATTCCGCTGCTTGGTGTTGTCAGTAGATTTGCTCACCAGAAAGGACTTGATATTCTTGCCCAGACAATAGAAGCTGTTCTTAATTCCATGGAGGTGCAGATTGTTGTTTTGGGGTCGGGGGACAAAGAACTTGAAAATTACTATTTTGGACTTTCTGAAAGGATGAAAGGGAAAGCAGGTTGTCATATCGGATACAGCAATGAATTGGCACACCTTATTGAAGCAGGAAGCGATTTTTTTGTTATGCCTTCAAGATATGAACCATGCGGTCTAAATCAGATATATTCCCTTAGATACGGTACTCTGCCTATAGTCAGAAACACCGGTGGTCTTTCTGATACAGTGGAGCAGTATGATGAGAAAACCGGAGAAGGAACCGGATTCAAATTCGATAACCTTACTCCGAATTCTCTTTACGATACAATCGGGTGGGCAGTGAGCACATATTTTGACAGGCCGTACCATATGAAGAAAATGATAAAAACAGCGATGATCAAAGATTTCAGTTGGAAAAATTCGTCAAAAAAATACGAAGAGATATATCGTCAATTGTCGAGGTAACCGTTGAAAAAATCTATCATAAATTCTCCAACTATTCTGTGTCCTTCTCTATTCCAGTGGATATCTTCGTGAATAAAGTAGTTAGTTATTTCTTCTTTGGGAATTGACTCAAAAAGGTCAAACATGTGAATAAAAGATATCCCCCTTTCTTCAGAAAATTTTTTCCAGATGTTTTTGGGGATGTGTCCAGTATTGGTAAGTACTGTTTCATGCCATGGATAGACGACAATATGATGTTTTATGTTGTTGTCCTTACAAAGTTTCCATAGCAGATCTACATATTTCTTTGCAAGTTCTATTCCATCTTTACCATATAGCTCGTAAGCTCCATCATCGTATGTCCATTTTCCTTTGTATCCGTAAAACTCCATTTCTCCGCCCCAGTAATCAAAACCTTTGGGGTTTGCCTGTTGAGAGAGTTTCTTTTTTAACATGCGGTAAATAAAAGAGTTTTGAGTGAACATTATGTCAATGGGGCGAATCAGCTTTGAAAACCCTTCTATTTCAGCCGGTTTGAAATAATCGTAATAAACTTCATCTATAATGTCGGAAATGTCTATGAACTGAAAAAGTTCATCCAATTCGAGACCTCTATTTATATAATATTTCATTTTAAGATAATGAAGCTTGGGAGAATAGCTTATAACAGAAGGATTCAAAACTTCGATCCCCTTTTTAGAGAGTTCTTTTGTAACCATTCCTGCAAAAGTTTCTCCATAGGAATATCCCACACCTTCAACAAAACTGTCTCCTAACAAAATAAACCTTTTATCATTTTTTTTTAAAGGAACTTCTCTTGCTTCAAAGTCTATAAAACTAAGAGAATTTGTTTTGATGATATATGGATTTTCGTAGTTGCTTCCCCAGCGGGTCTCTTCTGAAACCATAGGTTTTAATCCGTGGTGATAGAAGTAGTGATCTATTCTGAAATCGTGAACTTCAACATAAGTTATGGCAAAAGAGTCAAAGATAGAAAATAGACAAAGAAGAACAAGAATGTTGATGGAAGCTGTTTTTAAGTTTGGGTTTATGGTTTTTGTTTTTACAAGGATCAGTAAGGCCGTTGCAAATATAAGTGAAATATAGAAGATGGGGCTGCCTAGCAAAAACATAAATAATTATTTATCACAAACGGATAATTTTTCCAGAAAAATTGTTCCAATAAAGAATTTTTTTATTAAGGTGATCTCTCACTTACGATCAAAGATACGCATTCGTCTTATATAGACAAAATTTTCAGTGTTAAAAAAGCTGCTCCGGATAAAAAGTAGACTGTCCTGTAAAAGGTCCGTTCTTTTAGAAATCTGATCCTGGTCAAATCCTTTCTTAAATATTTAAGTCTGTAAACGGAATGAACAGTGCCGGCAAGGATAAACGGCCAACATATAACAAATTCTGTCACTTTTAAAAGCATCAGTATTATGAGATAGAAAGTAGAGAACAAAAAAAGCATAAAAGATACCTTTTCCCATTTTTTTTTGCCGAAAAAGACTGCACCTGAGCTAACATTCATAGCCTTGTCAGCCTCGTAGTCTATCAGCTCATGATTTATGTGTCCTGAAGCAAAAAGGATAGCAAAATAGACAGAAACAAGCAAAGAATGTATCCCCATATCTTTTAAAATGATATACCCCATATGAAAGTGAATGATCTGTCCTGTAAAGTGAATGACAGTTCCGGCAACAGGTCTGTATTTCAACCCTTTTTCAGGGAAAGAGTATAGGAACCATAGCAGAAAGCTGACCATGGAAAGAATCGCAAGCAGAATATCAATAAAAGAGAAAAGGAAAATGAACATGGTAACAAAAACTGCCAGGCTCCATTTAAAAAAAGATTTTTTATTTGAACCAAGATCGTTTTTGAGTCTATCATTTTCTTCATCTTCTTTTATTCCTGCCAGAGCGTTATAAGAATAGATAGCGGAAGAGAGGAAAAAAATTGCTACGATAAATATAAAGATCTCAATTTTAATGAGTTCTTCCGGCTTGGAAAAAGCAAAAAGGATTCCGGTAGCAGGAAATCCAAGCATCATAGTAACTTCGGCACTTCTTGCTGACTTTATATAACTTAACAACTGTCTCAAAATTTTTCTCCCGAAACAATTCAATTATAAACCATATTACTGTAAGAGCAAAAATAAAGAAAAAGAGAAAAAAATTGTGTTGGTAAAAAAACTCCCTATTATTCGCAAAGGTAGTTTTTTTACATCGGGAGATAACAATGGATGCCAGTGAAATTATAAAATTTATCAGTGAGTCGAAAAAAAGAACTCCGGCAAGGGTTCTTTTTAAAGGAGCTGTCTCTTCGGTTGATTTTTCATGCTTCGATGAGTTTTATGCCGGAATTGACTTTGTAGAGGTGTATGATGAACTTGTTAAAATCAGAGCATTCATAGAAAAACACCCGGAAATTGAGGTTGGAAGAATAGAGGTGGATAGAAATAACTCTGCTGTCCCTCTTGCAGATATCTCAAAATTCAATGCGCGAATAGAGCCCGGGGCCGTTATCAGAGACAAGGTCGATGTGGGAGAGAGGTGCGTTATAATGATGGGGGCAGTTATAAATATCGGTGCAGAAATAGGGGCAGGGACAATGATAGACATGAATGCTGTTGTAGGAGGAAGAGCTTTGATCGGCAAAAACTGTCATATCGGTGCCGGAACAGTGATAGCCGGTGTTATAGAACCTCCAAGTGCAACCCCGGTTGTTATTGAAGATAATGTACTGACGGGGGCGAATGCCGTTGTTTTGGAAGGTGTAAAGATAGGAAAAGGCTCTGTTGTCGCTGCCGGAGCTGTTGTAACGGCTGATATCCCGCCTTACTCTGTGGTAGCGGGAGTCCCGGCAAAAATAATAAAAAAAGTTGATGACAAGACCCGTTCAAAAACAGAATTGGTAGAAGCTCTTAGAAATCTATGATAATCAATTGAATTGTTTTATCTTTTTTCTTTGGTATTAAAATTGCAGGTACAATCCAGTTTTTTTGAATAGGAGCTAATGTTTATGAAAATTATTTTTATTATTTTGACTTTCTTTTGCTTTTCTTCTCTTTACAGCTTTACTCTGGATATTGAGATCCCCGAGCCTGTTTTTCAGGCAAAAGGGGGGGAAGTCATTCCTTTTATTGATGGCTATCTGCTTGATGGTACAGGCGAAAAAATAATATTGCCGTACAAACGATTTTCTTTTCCCTCCAAGGTTGTAAAGGTTGAAATTCTTGAAAAAGAAAATATCAAAGCTCCCGGAAATCTCAAAAGAGGTCGTCCGCTCTATAGACTGAGCAGTATGAAAAGAGTAATGCCTGTTTCCACCAAAGGGGACCTACTCCCTTCTGTCAAAAACTTTTATTTTTTAAGACCTCCTACTTTAAGAAGAGACCGTAAAGAGTTCCCGTTAACTTTATACCCTGTGATCCCTACAGCAGATGATGAAATTGTCTTTATCAGAAAGATAAGGTTGCATTTTGAGCAAAGGACAATGCAACCCCTTTCTCCCGTTGAAAAGAAAAACTCTCTCTTAATTTTAACCTCTGATCTGGTTGTAAGAGAATCAAGAGAACTGGTAAACTTTATCGGCACAAAAAGGGGACAGGGTTTCAGAGTTGATGTTGCGACAGAAAGCGATTATAAAGCAGGGGACTTGACCGGACTTGAAAGAGCTGAGGCAATAAGAGCATGGTTGAGGTCCGTTTATAAAGACTACTACTTTCTTCTGATCATCGGAGACCCCTCCCCTGAGGGAAGCGATATTCCCATGATAGTTGCCAGACCTAACAGAGGAGAAGTGATAGAAGCTTATGAGGAAACAGCTACCGATGTTTTCTATGGTGAAATAACGGAAGATATAGACAAAAACAATAATGGTATCCCCGGAGAACGTGCTGATGATATAACTCTGGCTTTTGAGTTGGTAGTCGGACGCATTCCTTTTTATAACGATGAAGTCGAAAATGTTGATAAGGTTCTTGCCAGAACGATAAGATATATAAAAGAAAGTCCTTCTTTGGCAGAATACAGAAGAGAGTTGCTTTTCCCCACCTCTATTGCTTATTATGAAAATCAGGACGGACAACCTTTTACACCTAAAATGGATGGGGCATATGTTGCAAAGTTCATCGAAAACTATATCCTGCCTCCAGGTTTTAAAACAAAGATACTTGTTGAGACCGAAGGGGCATCTCCATCAATTTATGCCGACACTAAAGAGGGGCTGAACTATGATTCTATGCTGAAATCGTGGAATGATAGCTATGGGATCGTTTACTGGATGGGTCATGGAATGTCATCTTATACTGTCAGGACGATATGGCTGGGAGATAGAAAGGGGGTTGGGTACCCCAGCTCGTGGGACATGAAGAGTGAAACTTTTGTTGATTCTGATATGACCCGGGGCTTTGGCGACCATACTTCACCCTTTGTTTTTCAAGGAAGTTGCTTGAACGGAAGAGTTGAAAACAGGAGAAATCTTGGACATACTACTCTGTTGAATTCGGCAGTAGGTGTTATAACATCTACGCAGGTAGCTTACGGATCTATATGGGAAAACTACAGCCTTTCTTCTCAGGATCTTTTTTCTTATGGGGTTGAATTTGTTAACGCTCTCACAAACAACCTTTATCCTGCTGTAGTCCTTCAGGAAAACAAAGAAAATTGGTCAAACAGCTCTGTTTTGCTGACCATGAAGTACGGTATCAATTATCTGGGAGACCCTTCTCTTAATTTAAATATGATCAAGTGTTCGAGTGATACCGAATGTGACGATGGGAACTTTTGTAGTGGTAAAGGAAGCTGTGTAAATGGTTACTGTGAAAGAGAGTTTGATGCTTTGCCATGTCAGTCGGATACAGGCAATCCATGTACTGTCAGTTTGTGTGATGAAGAAACAAAAAGTTGTGTAGAAGAGCCCAGAGCCGATGGAACATATTGCGGAGAACCTGGATCTAAATGTTATGAGGGGATGAAATGTTTAGCCGGAGAATGTGTGGAGTGGGGGGAAACTGACTGCTCGCATCTTGATGATTTTTGTTCTTCAGGTTTTTGTGATGATGAAACTGGACTCTGCAAAAAAGAGCCGGCAAATGAAGGTGTAACTTGTGAAGACAATCTTTTTTGTACTGTTGACACTAAATGTTCAAATGGAGTTTGTGCCGGAAACGATAGAGAGTTGCCGGAAGAGCTTCCCTGCAATAAAGTTGTCTGCGATAACAACCGTAAAGACTTTTTATATTTGATAGACAGTTCCCAGAACTGGAATAAATGTATCAGAGATGATGGAAAAGAAGGGTACTGCCACTATGGTAATTGTCAGCTACATGAAGATGATGATAAGCAGAAAACCTCTTCAGGGTGCTCCGTTATACTTTTTTAGGTTTTAAGATTTTTTAAGTCTGACAATTTCTTCAACGATCTTTCTTGTCATTTCAATGGGATGATAGTTAGGAAATACTCCGGAAGCTTTTAATGCTTTTGCTGTAGTTATAATATTTTTTTCAATGTTATGTTGTGAAAAGAAATAAAATGGAATTTCAGAAATATCTTCTTTTCGTTTCATGGCAGCAAGAAGTTTCAAAGGAGAAATGGCGGATTCCGGCATATCCAAATCACAGATAATAAAGTTTAAAGCCCCCTTTTTTTCTTTTATTATTTGAGCGGCTATTTCTACTTGCTCTGCCCTGTATGTTTTTACATTCAGGCGATTGAGCTTTTCAGCTATATCATCAAGGTCAAATCTTTTTCTGCTGATAATGAGTGCTTCAAGATGTGGAAGATTGTTTGAAGATGATGGCATAGCATCGATCTGTTGAACTTTTTTTAATGCTTCTATAAGTCGTTCTGAGAAAAATCTCAGCTCGGCCAACTGATTAAAAGCAGTCGGCACCGGAATTTTTGATACTCTTGTCATGTAGTCAAAAGAATCGCTTAATAGCAGAACCTGAGACCCTGTGGGAACTTCATCCAGTCTCAAGCCATGTGGCAGTCCGCGTCCATTGTAAGTTTCATACATGTTTGCCAGATAGCTCATTGTCAGTCTTGAAAAATCTACAGATGCAAAAATTTTAGCTGCGATCTCTGAATATCTTATAAACCTTTCCAAGTTAACTTTTTCAGGAATATTTATTGCCGTAAGATGGTGTTTTTTCCCAACATCATGGAGATAAGATGCAATAAGGAGGTCATGTAATTCAACTTCTGATAGATTCAGCTCTTTGCCAAGTTCCTGAGACAAGACAGCAACCCTCTGAGTATGTCCGAAAAACGATCGTTCCCTGTAACTGTCAAGAAGGTTGGCAAATATGCGGAGCAGCTCCATCATTTGTCCCCGCTGTTCTTTTACCCAGCTTGGCATGTGGCTGACCATAGATGCAGTTACCGAAGAACCTTCGGTCATACTTAGAATTTCTCCTTGATTTACTATCATTGAGAAAGTGTCTTTGTAGTTTTCTTCATTTTTTTCGTCGCTTCCGGATTGTATATCGTCTATCACACTTCCGACATCGGTGACAGCATCGTCATACCCAAGGACTTTTTCGTTGCCCGGAGTCATAAGGTTGAGGTCAACGCCTTTTTTTACCAGTCTGTCAAAAGCTTGAAGATCACTGCGGTACTGTTTGTAAATTAAAGCTTTAACTGCGTTTGAAACAGCGACTACAGGAATGATCGTGTTTACACCGGTAAGAATGATTTTCAGTTCATCAAAAAGAGCTATATTTTGGGGCTCATGGGTAATAAGAGTGAGTCTGAAGCTGTTGAATGAATATTTCAAAGGAAAGATGTTCTTTTCAATAGCCAGTTTTTCCGGGATTATGTCAGAAGGTTTTTGGACAGCCATCTTTTCCATTTTTTCTGTGGAAATAAACTGAACATTAAACCGTTTGGAAAGATACTGTAGTAGATCCATTTCACTGACATGTTCCAGCTTCATAAGAATCTCACCGAGGTATCCTTTGCTTTTTTTCTGGTAATCAAGAGCTTCTTTAAGATCGTTTTCAGTTATAATCCCTTTTTTTAAAAAATATTCACCTACCTTAATTCCCATAAACACTCCCGCATAAAACAATTTAAAACTCTCTTCTACATAATAAATATATGTCAATAAACATACGAAATCAAATTTTAGATGGAATATGGAAAAATAAATTAAAAAAAACAAAAAAAAATTGATTTCATAAACTTTTTGTGGTAAAAGGTGTAATCAAATGGCTAGAGAGTGGTGACAAATGTTTTCAGAGTCTCTTTTCCATGGTAGAAAGGACTATAAGCTGGATGCAAAGGGAAGAATTCCGTTTCCTGCAGTATGGTATGAGCCCTTGGGCCTTGGAGAAAGTAACAGAGTAGTGGTGTCCAGAGGACTATCTTCAGAAGAGAAGTACCTGGAAGTTTTTTCCAACGAAGGGTGGAAAGATAGAATGAAAACAATTTATGAATTTCCCGAGGGAAGGATAAGAAACAGGTTTATAAGGTGGTATGTTGCTGCAGCGGAAACAATAGAACTGGACAACCATAATAGACTCAGATTGCCCAAAACTCTGATAGATTATAGCGAAATAAAAAAAGATGTTGTTTTGCTGGGCAGTATAGAAACTCTTCAGATATGGTCAAAAGAATGTCTGGAAAGTGCAGAAGCTGTTGATGACTCAGATTTCGATATGGTTTTTGGATACATGAATTCTGTAAGGAAAAATATGAAAGGGGATTAAGATGAATTTTACTCACCGTCCAGTTTTAAGCTCAGAAGTGGTTGAGCATTTGGCGGTGAAAGATCCTCAGGTGTACATTGATCTTACATCAGGAGGCGGAGGGCATGCCGAGTTGTTCATCAGTCGTTACCCAAAGATCAAAGCGGTTCTTATTGACAGGGACCTCACGGCAGTAGACTTTTTGAAAAATAAATTCAAGGACTGCAGTAATGTAAAGGTTGTAAAATCCAATGCAGGAGCTTTGGATAAAATACTTTTTCTCCTTAAAATTAATAGAGCTGATATAATTCTTGCCGATCTTGGGGTAAGCAGTCATCAACTTGATACCCCTTCAAGAGGTTTTTCCGTTAAACATGATGGATTGCTTGATATGAGAATGGATATTGAAGAAACGACTACGGCCCTTGATTTTTTAAAAAAAGTGTCTGAAAAAGAACTTAAAAAGATTTTAAGTGAATATGCTCAGGAAAGAGAATCCGGCAGAGTTGCCAGGGCATTGAAAAAGGCTGTATCAGAAGGAAAAAAGACGACTCTTGAGTTAGCTGAGATCGTCAAAAATACCAAACGGTTTTTTCCCAGAGGGATAGATCCTGCTACTCAAGTTTTTATGGCGATAAGGATGGCCGTAAATAATGAGATGACAGAACTTAAAAAGATGCTTGAAAGATCTTTTGCTACTTTGTCCGAAAACGGAAAAATGGGGGTTATTACATTTCATTCTACTGAGGACAGGGTCGTCAAAAACTTTTTTAAAGACAGAAAAGATCTTCTTCCTTATTACATCGAGGATAAAGTAGACAATATAGTTCCTGCCGGAAAAGTTAAGGTATACAAACCGGTTTTGCCTTCAGAAAAGGAGATTGAAAAAAATCCAAGGTCAAGGAGTGCAAAACTCAGGATACTGGAAAAAAATTACTGATCTTTATAAAGAGGTGGATTATGACTGAGTTCGTACACGTAAATGAGGAGAATTTAGACAAGTCCGTTAAAGCACTTTTTGTTCCTAGAAAAATAAGAACAAAAATGATGCTTTTTAATTGCAAAGTTGTATTATTTATGGCGATGGTACTTATTTTGGGTTCGATGTTGATTTTTAACTCCTATCTTAAAGCCTATAAAAACAGGCAACAGTTTGAAATTGGTAGACAGATCGACAGAAAAAGAGAACTTGCTTTTAAAAAGAATGAAATTGAAAACAACTACCTTAGGATGATATCTTCCAGAGAGCTTATGAGAAAAGCGGGAGAGTTGGAACTGAAGGTTGCCACATCAGATAAGGTGTTGGATTTAAGATGAACCGGAGCGACAGTTTATGTCCAGAGAAAACAAACTTTTTCTGTTTATCTCCTTTGTAATTTTCCTCTCTTTTATTCTAATTTTATTAAAGACATACCAGATCCAGATCGTAAGGCATGAAGTGTTGCACCAATATTCAAAATACGATGAAGTTATAAAAACCATTAAAAGTAAAAGAGGCTCTATTTTTGATAGGAACGGTGAGTTTTTAGCTTTGAGTGAGCCAAAGGTTGATATTGCAGTTGACTCTGCAGGGATTAGAGAAAAAAACGGGATGGCTGTCATTCTGGCTAAGGTTCTGGACACCAGTCCCCAAAGGATCCTTCAGATCTTAGAAAGAAAAGGACACTTTTATTATCTCCAGCGTAATGCTGAATTTAAAACAGTAAGAGCATTGAAGGAAGAAAATATTAAACTCCGGGAAAGACTAAGAGAGCTCAATAAAACAGAAAATGTAAATCCCGAAGAAATAAGATTGCTTACAAGAATGATTTCAGACTTCAGATTTATAATTTTTCATGATGGTTATAAAAGAGTTTATCCTCAGGGTAAGATGCTTGCCAATGTCATTGGTTTCGTCCAGAGAAATGAAGATGTCGGTCTGGAAGGGATCGAGATGAGCTATAACCGCTATTTAACAGGAAAAGAAAGAAGTATCAGAAGGCTGACTGTCCCGGGAACCGGAGAGGTTTCAATAGAGATAGAGAAAGAAATGGCTTCTTCCCCCGGAGCAAATCTGTATCTCACAATTGACAGTAGAATTCAGTTTATTGCAGAAGAAGAGCTGTCGTCAATGATGAATGAAGTCAATGCAAAGTGGGGTGGAGTAGTGATAATGGATCCTGCTTCAGGAAAAATTCTTGCAATGGCAAACTATCCAACCTATGATCCCGAAAAATATTACAAATATACTCCGAGAGAAAGAAGGAATTTTGTTGTTGCAAACCTTTTTGAGCCGGGATCTACTTTCAAAGTTTTTTCTATTATGGCGGTAATGAATGAAAATCTCGTAAAACCGGGAGAAAAGATCTCTGGTGAAAATGGAAGATTTATGTATGGAAGGAGGTGGATCAGAGATACTCGCCCGCATCAGTGGTTAACTTTGAGGGACACAATAATATACTCCAGTAATATAGGTACGGTAAAACTTGTAGATAGACTCGAAAATAAGCAGTTGTATAACTATTTAAATCTTTTTGGGTTTGGACAAAGAACAGGGCTGAATCTTCCTGGAGAATCTTTTCCCCAGTTAAGACACTATAGTAAGTGGTACCCGATAGACAAGGCAAATATTTCTTTCGGTCAAGGATTAGCTACCAATATGGTACAGATGGTAAGGGCGTATGCTTCCATATACAATGGAGGAGTTTTGTGGCAGCCTACTATCGTTGACAGGATAGAGGACCCTTCGACTGGGAAAATAATTTTTCAGACTGTTCCTGAACCGAAAAGACTTGCTTTTAACTATAATTCTGACAGGAACATGGTTAGAATGCTTGAGGGTGTAGTAGATGAGGGTACAGCAAGAAGAGCACAAATCCCGGGAATTAGAGTAGGGGGAAAGACCGGAACCTCTCAGAAATTTGATTTTGAGACTAACAGATACTCTTTTACAAAGGTCGTATGCTCTTTTATCGGTGCTGTTCCAAGTAATGATCCTTCTATGGTTATGATGGTGGTGATAGATGAGCCGGAAGGTAAAGAATATGGAGGTACAGTGGCTGCTCCTGTTTTTAGAAATATAGCGGCCAGAGTGTTGCCTTTGCAAGGTATAATGGTTGATAGCAGTTCCCACGAGATGGAAAAAAAAGCTGTGACAATGGAATCGGTTGAAAAAGATATTACTTCAGGTATAGTAAGTGAAGATAGAGATGAAAAAATAACGGCTTTCAGCTTTATAAAAGTTCCAGATCTTAGAAAGATGAATGCTGCTTCTGCCCTTCAGACTGCAAATAGAATGGGGCTGAATCTTGTTGTTTCAGGAAGTCCCTCAGGGAGAATAGTAAGCCAGTATCCTGAAGACGGGGAAACAGTTCCTTTTGGAACGGTTCTGACTGTTCAGACAGAAGAGGTAGCTGATGAAGTTGAATAAATTCATTAAGCTTATTTCAAAATATATTATTTCAGAAAAAGTTGTGCTCAAAGATGTTGTTTTGACAAATATCACCGCAGACTCCAGAGAAGCTCTCTTGGGAAGTGTGTTTTTCTGTATCAGAGGTGAAAATGCCGATGGACATGACTTTGTAGACCAAGCTTTTAAAAACGGAGCATTTCTTGCTGTAGGAGAAAACAGTGTTGATCGTGAAAATTATATAAGGGTCGAATCTGCTCTCTCTGTTTTAAAAGAAGTTTCAGCAATTTTTTATGACAACCCCCAAAACAAATTAAAAATGATAGGTGTAACTGGAACTAATGGTAAAACCACGATAACACACATGATAGAAAGTGGCCTTGAAAACAGGCTGAAATGTGGTGTTATAGGTACACTGGGGTACAAATTTTCTGATAAAGTTCTTGAGGCCAGAAATACTACTCCCTTTATTTGGAAGTGGTATGAACTTCTAAACAAAATGGTTTTGGATAAGTTTGAAGTTGTTGTATCTGAAATAAGCAGTCACGGTCTTGAACAGGAGAGAGTAGCGGGAACAAAATTCGATGTGGCGGTTTTTACCAATCTTTCAAGAGATCATATGGACTACCACTTCGATATGGAATCCTACTATCGTGCAAAAAAAAAATTATTTGAAGAACACCTGAAGGAAGAGGGTGTCGCAGTTATAAATGTTGATGATATATATGGGGAGCGGCTCTACTCGGAATTGTCTGACAAAGCAAACAAGGTGGCGGTTTCTTTAAAAAAGAAGGGTGTCGACCTGTATGTAGATGTAAAAGAACAGACATTGAATGGCTCTGTGGTCATTTTCAAATATAAAGATAAGAGCCTGAAAAAACTAATCCCTATGGCAGGTCGTTTTAATGTTTACAACGCAGCATGTTCGATCATGGCTTGTGAAAGATTTACCGGGTTCGAACTTTCGGTTGCCAATATTTGTAAAAAAATATCCGTTCCGGGAAGGATGGAAGAGATAAAGAACGAATCGGTATATATTGATTACGCACATACTCCGGATGCTTTGGAAAACATACTCTCAACAATAAAAGAAGTTGCAGGAAGCGGTCGGATAATTGTGGTTTTCGGTGCGGGAGGCAATAGAGATAAGGGAAAAAGGCCGGAAATGGGGAGAGTTGTCTGCAAATATGCAGATATAGTGTTCATAACTGATGACAACCCGAGAAATGAAGACCCCTCAGCGATCGTGACAGATATAAAAAGCGGTTGTTCACAACATCTTTGTGATATCCATGTAATTCATGACAGATCTGAAGCGATAAAAAAAGCGATAGACCTTAAAAGAAGAGATGATGTGGTCATAATAGCAGGAAAAGGTGCGGAAAACTATCAAATTACGAAACACGGGAAAAAGTTTTTCTCTGATAAACTTGAAGTTGAAAAATATTTTGAGAGATAAAAATGTTTGACACAGAATTACTTAAAACAACCCTGCAAGAGGTAGCTGATATAAAAGATATTCCCTGCGGACTCATATCAAGTGTTGTCATTGATTCAAGGAAAGCGGTAAAGGGATCTCTGTTTTTTGCATTCAGGGGAGAAAATGATGATGGACACCGTTACATAGGAGAACTCCTTGAAAAAGGTGTTTATTGTGTCGGGGACGAAGGGGATCATGATAGTGAAATGTTTATAAAGGTTCCCGATGTTTTGGAATTTTTATCGCTATTGGCAAAAAAAAGGAGAAGTTTGTACAGAGGAAAGGTCATTGCTTTAACTGGCTCCAATGGAAAAACAACTACAAGAGAATTTCTTACCACATTTCTTTCTTTGTCCGGGAAAACTGTTTACCGGTCCTGGAGTAACCTGAATAACCATATCGGTCTTCCACTGGTTATACTTAATCTCCCTATGAACATCGATTACATGGTTCTTGAAATGGGAATGAACCATAAAGGAGAGATAAAAAAACTTTCCGAGATTGCTCACCCTGATTACTCTGTGATCACGAACATAGGCAGTGCTCATATAGGCAACTTCAAGTCACAACAGGATTTAGCCGATGCTAAACTAGAGCTTTTTGAAGGTACCGGGGGAGTTATTGTTGCTGATATAAGCAACAGATATGTAAAAGAATGGATCGATAAAAATAAGGAACGCTCTAATAAGATAGCAGTTTATCAACAGGATAGTTTTAAATCCCGCTATAATGAATTTAAAGAATATCCGGAATATTTAGTGGACAATCTTTTGACGGCAGCCGAAGTTGTTAAAGTTGTTGAAGGAAAAGCTGAAAAGTTAAATGAAGTGCTGAAAAAAAGCAAAATTCCTGAAATGAGGGGGGAAACGAAACAAGTTGGTGAAAGAAAATTTATAGTTGACTGTTATAATGCCAACCCGGATTCCATGCTGAGATCTATAGCCGGATTTTATAAAAAAGCAATTGAAGAAGGGGATGAAAATATATGTATGGTTTTGGGAAGTATGTTCGAATTAGGTGAATTATCAAAAAAAATGCACCAAGAACTTGTAAATTATTTAAAAACTCTTAAATTGTTAAAGAGGGCTTTTTTGATAGGAAGCGAGTTCGAAAAAATTAAGCACTGTTTTTTGAATGAGAAAAGGGTGGTCTTTCTCGGCAATATCAAGGATGTCGTTCCTTTGTTGCCTGAGACAGGACTTTTTCTCTTAAAAGGTTCAAGGAGTAACAGGTTGGAAGAAATCTTTGAACTTCTTGAATAGGAGGTTCGCTTGAAAGCTGTCGTGTTCGGAATGGGAGTTTCCGGTTCGTCTGTGGCTGAATTTCTTATAGAAAAGGGTTTTTCTGTATTTGTTTATGATGATAATCCTGCTGCTATAGATGGAAATATATTGTACGGAAAACTGAACCGTTATGATCCGGATACGGTTTATGATCTTGCTATTGTGAGCCCCGGCTTTTCTCCGGATCATCCTGCCGTTGCCAGTGTAAGAGAAAAAGGTGTGGAAGTGATAGGTGATATCGAGTTTGCAGGTCGTTATCTTAAAAATGAAAAAATTATTGCTGTCACAGGAACAAACGGAAAAAGTACTACGGTTTCCATTATTTCATCTCTTCTCAAAGAGGCAGGATTTTCCACTTTCCTCTGTGGAAATATTGGAACTCCCGTATTTCAGGCAATAGGTAAAAACTATGAATTTCTTGTAATAGAGATCAGTTCTTTTCAACTTGAAACATTGTCAAGTGTAAACCCTGATGTTTCTGTGATCCTGAATGTAAGTCCTGATCATCTCGACAGATATGTAACTTACGAAGAATATGTGATGACGAAAGTCAAGTTGGCTAAACTTACTCGTCCGGATGGAATTCTTGTCCTGAACGGCAGAGACGAAGCATTAGTTGCCGGTTGCAGGGCGATTCCTGTTGAAAAGAAATTCTTTTCTTTAGACTTTACAGGGGAAATTGGTTACAGGGATGGAGTGATCTATCTCGGAAACGATGAAATTTTTGTGAAAGAGACAAAACTTGAAGGAGTTCATAATGTTGAAAACATAATGGCTTCTGTTCTTGCTGTTTCCGAGTGGGTTAAGGATTTTGAGATCATAAGAAAGGCTGTTAACAATTTTACCCCACTTCCCCATAGGATGGAGTTTGTAGATAAAATTGGCGATGTAGTGTTTATCAATGATTCAAAAGGGACTAATGTCGCTGCAACCGAAAAATCTTTGTCGGGATACTCTGACAAAGAGGTTGTTCTTATACTTGGCGGTGTTGACAAAGGAGGGAGTTATGAGGTTCTTCGAGAACTTGCAGAAACAAGGTGCAAAGGAGTTGTTCTTATCGGAGAAGCTAAAAGTAGAATAAAGCCCTGTTTTGAAGACTTTTTTCCACTTGTTGAAGCCGAGTCTATGCAGGAAGCTGTTGAAATATCTTTCAAATTGTCTGAAAACCGCGGTGTTGTTCTTTTTTCTCCGGCATGTTCCAGTTTTGACTGGTATAAAAACTATATTGAAAGAGGCAATGATTTTAAAAACAAAGTTTTCGGGTTAAAAAAAGAGATGTCTGAATGACTAAAGCATTGAAACTTTATTTTTCCATTTTCTTCCTTTTGGTGATCTTCGGAACAGTTATGGTGTTTAATATAAGGGTTTTCAATGTTCATCCTGTTAACGAGTCTGTCTTTCCCATTCTCAGATCGTTGATAATAAACCTTATGATGGCTTTGTCTGCAATGGCTTTGTGCTACATTGTGAATATAGATGCTGTCAGGACCTGGATAAAATACGCTGTTGTACTCATTATACTTGTATTGATAGCCACTTACCTTGTAGGGACTGAGGTTAACGGCTCAAAGAGATGGATCAATCTTGGTTTTATGATGGTACAACCTTCTGAGTTTGCAAAAATAGTAGTAGTTTTTTATATGGCGGAGGTGATTTGTAATAAAAGAGAGAGGATCGGACTTTTAAAGGAATTGATATATCCGTTCTTTGTTGTATTGATAATAGTGTCTCTTATTGCTTTTGAAGATCTGGGAACAGGACTCATAATTTTTTCTGTAGCTTTGTTTCTTCTTTTAATGGGCGGTATGAGGTTCAAATATATAGTCGTTCTCGGAGTTCTAGCTGTGATAGGGTTTTCTTTTCTGATACTTATGAAGCCGTATAGGGTAGAAAGGATCAGGTCGTTTCTTGATCCCTGGCAATACAGACAGTCTTCCGGATATCAGCAGGTTCAAAGCGAAATCGCTTTAGGTAGAGGAGGGAAAACCGGGGTGGGGTTTGGGAACAGTCAAAAGAAAATGAGGTATCTGCCGGAGGCGCATACCGATTTTATATATTCAATTATTGGCGAAGAGTTTGGTTTCGCAGGATCTTTGGTTTTAATTTCTCTTTTTGTATTAATGTTTATGATCGGCAGTTACTTTGCTCTATCAGTTTACAGCAGATTCGGATTCTACCTCATATCGGGTTTTGTTATTATGCTTGCTGTGCAGACGCTTATTAATTTAGGTGTCGTTACCTCTTCGTTACCGAATAAAGGGGTACCTTTGCCATTTATCAGCTATGGTGGAAGTGCACTTATGTCCTATTCCGTGATGGTCGGATTTATTTTAAATGCGGTAACCACGGATAACCGTTTTAACAATTTTTAACCGGGAGGTGGAAAATGGAAAAAGTAATAACAAAATTTTCTGTTCTAGTCGTCGGCGGTGGAACTAAAGAAAGACTCATTCCGGCAATGGTACTGGCAGAAAGCCTTAGGCAAAAAGGGATTATGCTTATATTTGGAGGAGAACCCGGCGGTATTGAATACAAGCTGCTGGGAGAAACAGGATACGAGGTTGTTAAAATAAACCCCTACTCTGGAGAAAAAGGCTTCTTTAAAAGTTTTCTGCAAAAAATAAAGAAAAAATCGGCTGTGGATCATGCCGGGAAAGTTATTGAAATGAAATCGGTGAATGCTGTACTATGTTTAGGCGGTTTTTCTGCTATTCCAGTTGCAGAGGCTGCAAAAGAGAAAAACATTCCCGTTTTGATAATGGAGCAGAACTGTGTTTTTTCTCCCGCCAACAAAGAAATATCGTCATATGTCACAAAAGCTTATGTTCCGTTTGAAGAGACTGCTTCGGGTTTGAATCCTTCAAAGTTTCTTGCCTCGGGAGTTCCTGTCAGAAGAGAGATATTAGACGCTGCTCCACGAAACATCCCTACGGATAAAAAGTTGATGACGATATTTACCTGTAAAAAGAATTCATATTCGATCAATGAACTGGTAAAGAGTTTTTTTCTCCGCTATCCGGAAATGAGGAAAGAATTTTTTGTGATTCATGAGACAGGAGAAAAAGATGTTGCAGACCTGCAAATATTTTATGATAAAAACGGTATAGAGTCTTTGTGCTATATGCACTATGAAGGGAGAGGAAAATACTACAAAACCGCGGATCTGCTCATATGTCGTCCTTCTTCTGATGTCGTGTCTGAAACTATGGGTACCGGAAGTACTGCTGTTTTTGTTGCTCTGCCGCCAAATATTGAACCTCATCATACGAGCAATGCAGTAGTGTTAACGAGGAAAGGTTGTGGATATATTGTTGAAGATTCCGGAAGCATGCATGGAAAGGTGAAAAAGCTTTATTCTGCGGTATCGGATTTCCTCCGAAATCCCGACAGGATCAAGCGGAATGTTATGAACCTCCAATTTCCAGTAGCTGTCAGGAAAATATGTAACGATATAGAAAGGATCCTCACAGGAGCTTCAGGGAGGTGAAATGCATATTCATTTTATGGGAGTAGGCGGTTGTGGAGTAAGTGGATTGGCTCTTATGACTAAATCTCTCGGTTATGCAGTTTCGGGTTGTGATATTTTGAGCAGCCCCTATTACAAAATGGTTGAAGATAATGGAGTGGATTGTTATATCGGTCATTCTGTGGATCACCTTAACGGTGTTGATGTTCTTGTTAGATCAAGTGCTGTTCCTGATGATAATGTTGAAGTATTTAAAGCGAAAGAAGAAGGTATCAAGGTTTATACAAGAGGTTCTTTCCTTGCTACACTTCTAAATGAAAAACCTGTGATAGGCGTTGCAGGAAGTCATGGAAAAACTACAACCGCATGGATGATATATCATGTTTTAAAGAAAGCAGGCTTGAAGCCTTCGATATATGCGGGCGGCAAAAGTGATGGAGCATCTAATATAAATGGTGATACTCCCATCATAGTGGAACTGGATGAAAGTGATGGAACCATTTTTGAAGTTGACCCTGAAATATTGTTGATAAACAACCTTGAATTGGAACACATGGAGTTCTTTAAGACAGGGGAAAATATGCTTGCAATGTTTGAAAGGTATCTGATCAGGAGAAAAGGAAAAGATCTCATCATAGGGAGAGGCTACGAAATGAGCGATTCTCTTTGTTCACTTTTTCAGGCACATTCTTTTCCCAGTACCTCCGAGATAAAAAGCAGGGAAGGTTATGAAAACATATCGACAGGAGACTTTCTGTTCAATGACGGAAAATGGTGTTTAACTGATAGTGGCAGAGAATATTTTGCAGGGACTGCCAAAGACGCCCCTCACATGTTGCAGAACAGGTTTTCTTCGATGCTTGCTGCAAAAAAATATCTTGACAGTACCGGTATTGAAATGCCTGTCCTGGATGAAACTTTCTGGGATTTACTTCCCCCTGTAGAGAGAAGATTCCAAATTGCAGGAGTTTACAGAAAAGTTATACTCATAGATGACTATGCTCACCATCCAACTGAAATAACGGCCGTTGTTGAGCAGGCTGAAATTAAATATAAAAATTTCGGACTGATCTTTCAGCCACACAGAACAAGTCGTTTTAATGCGTTTTATGAACAGTTTAAAAAAGCTGTTACTATAGTGGGTCCTTTGATAATTCTTCCTGTTTTTAATCCGGAAGGAAAAGAAGAGGGACTGACCTCCCTGAACCTTTATAATGATCTTTTAAAAAGTGGATGTTCAGATGTTTATTACTTTTCCTCCATAGAAGAAGCAGGTTCGTTTTTAAAAAACGATATCGAGAAATTAAGGGTGTCAGCTCTTATTTGTGTTGGTGCAGGGGATTTAAATAATATATTTAAGCACTTAGTTTGAGTGTGGTAGTGATATGAAACTGAAAAAGAAAGCCTCGATGGAGAAACTTCTTACTTTAAATATTAAAGATTCGGAATGTGATCTCTACTTTCCGGAGACAGTTGACGATATAATCAGATTTACTATGGACAATAAAGATTTTTATGTACTTGCAGGAGGCAGCAACATCGTTGCCGGAAAAGTTAACAAACCTGTCCTGTATATGGCAGATATGATCGGTACAAGCAACACGGAAGATATCAGTGAAAATGCTGTGAAAGTTTTTATGCCTGCCGGAGTTTCTATCAGTAAGCTTCTTGATTATTCTATAAAAAATGGTCTTTCCGGAGTTGAATTTATGGCGGGAATCCCGGGAACGGTGGGAGGTGCACTCTATGGTAATTCTGCTCCTTCAGAAAATTCATGGGACGATGTGACAGGAGCACTTTATATCATTTTTGAAGGGACTGTTTCCATGAATATTCCCCGATACAGTTACAGAAAATTGGAAAATGCTCCGGCGAAATCTTTTGTTATTTACGGGGCAGATCTTATACTTGTCAAAGATACACAGGAAAATGTCAGACAGAGAGTAATGTACTATCTCTCTAAAAGACTTAAAATAAATGAACCAAGTGCGGGCTCGTTTTTTAAAAATCCAGAAAATGAGAGTGCCGGATATTTGCTTGATAAAGCCGGAATGAAGGGTTTCAGGGTTAATGATGCAGCTTTAAGCGAAGACCACGCCAATATTGTTCTAAACAAAGGAGCAGCCCTTTACCGCGATTTTTGTGATTTGAAAAATATAGCTAAAAATAAAGTTAAAGAAACTTTTAATATTGATCTTGAGCCAGAGGTTAGTTTTTGGGATGAATAATACAATGCTTCATAAAAAAATGAAGATCGCCGTACTTGCCGGAGGGATGTCCGATGAAAGAGAGGTGAGTCTTGAAACAGGCGGAGTAATAAAAAAAGTTCTTCTTGACGGGGGTTACAGTAATACGGTTTTTGTTGATGTCGATCACAACCTTGACAGAAAACTGAGAAAAATAAAACCGGATGTGGTGGTAAACGGCTTACACGGTACCTATGGAGAGGACGGTGCAGTACAGGGGCTACTTGAAATGATGAGCATTGCTTATACAGGATCAGGTGTGACTGCCAGTGCTGTCAGTATGGATAAGATCATTTCCAGAGCTGTAATGAAATATCTGAAAATAAAAATTGCCGATGGATGTACTGTAAATATCTCTAAAAACCTTGATCCTCCATACGAATTTCCAGTTGTTCTTAAAGATCCTTTTAATGGTTCAAGCAGGGGGGTTTATATTATAAGATCTGAACAAGAGTGGAAAAACAGAGTCGAAAATCTAAAACACGGAGCATTGTTTCTGTGTGAAAAATATTTTAAAGGAAGAGAAATCAATGTTTCTGTTTTAAGAGGGGAAGTGATAGGTGATGTTGAAATTGTTCCGGCAAATGAGTTTTATGACTATGAATCCAAATACCTGACAGATAAAACGAAATATATTGTGGATCCGGATTATAGTGATAAAGTTTCTAAAGAAATATGGAAGGCTTCTTTGGAGATGCATCAGTTTATAGGCTGCAAAGGTGTCACAAGAAGCGACTTTATGGTTAATGCCGAGGAGTATGTGATGCTTGAGATAAATACTCTGCCCGGGATGACCGCCCATTCTTTAGTTCCCATGATAGCAAAAAAGCGTGGAATAAGCTTTTTAAAATTGATGGAACTGTTAATTGAAGAGGCTTTGACAGAATGAGAAAAGTAGTAAAAACTCTAAAGTACTTTTTAATTTTTACTGCAATATATGTTTTTGTTTTCATATACATTGCCGGCTTTATTTATGCAAATGATATTATCGAAGTATGGAAAGGAAGCGAGGCTGTCATTATTCATCCCGAAAAGATCGAAATAGAAGGGCTTGGGAGATTGAATAGAGATGCCGTATTACTATTAACAGGTCTGAATGAAAGTGTAAGCTGGTTTGATGTTGACGAAAGGTCTCTTGAAAAATATCTTTATTCTACAGGATGGGTAAAAAGATGTACAGTAAAGAAAATGTTTCCTGATGCTGTAAGAATCGTTATCGAAGAGTTTGTCCCGGCTGTAGTTGTAAGCAATGTAAGGCAAAATAAAGAAGAAGATGCGGTATATACTATGTGGTTTGCAGATGAAGAGGGAGTGGTTTTTAAAAAGACTTTTCCCGGAGAAATAGATGACGATATTCCGTTCTTCCACATTGATAATAATGCTGTTGGAGATGGCTGGGAAAGGGGAAAGAAGATAAGAGAGGCTGTTACTATTTCAGATAGTTGGAGAAACGCAGGCGATCTTTGCTCGATAAGAAGTATGCGGTATGACAGGTCGGGACATTACACCTTGGATTGTGAAACAGATGACAAAAAAGTAACTGTAATTCATTTAGGTCGCTTTGAAGGAGAAGATGAAGTTATAAATATGGCTGTCCGTTTTTTTGATACAGCTGGAAAGCTTACTCAGAAAAATATATGGGCAGGAGAATATATTTTTGAAGGGAAGGGTAAGAACAAAAGAATAATTGTCGGGAAAGTTACTGAAAAAATAAAGAGGGGGAGTGATGCCTAAAAATGATAATGTTATCGTTGCTCTGGATGTCGGCACCAAAAAGGTTGCCACTCTTGTTGCAAAAATCGAGTCGGAAAAGAAGTTGCAGTTTATCGGAAAAGGTGTTGCGTATAATGAAAACGGCATTATAGCTGGCAGTGTGGTGAATATGGAGGCAACTACAAGAGCCATTCAGGAATCTGTTATGGAAGCGGAAAAAATAGCAGACATACACATAAAGTCTGCCTATATCGGTCTTTCAGGAGAACATGTTTCTTCTATGAACAGTCATGGTGTTGTAACAGTAAGAGGAAAAGAAGTTTCACAGACCGATATAGATCGGGTCATAGAGCAGGCAAGAAATATTAGTCTGCCGAGTGATAGACAGATAATAAATGTAGAGATAGGGGAGTTTGTTGTTGATGATCAGGCGGGGATAAGAAATCCTAAAGGAATGGCTGGCAGAAGACTGGAAGGGAAAGTCCATATTATAACAGCTTCAAGTGCTATGCTCCGGAACCTGGCTAAATCTGTTGAAGACGCAGGTCTGATGGTGGAAGATGTCCTTGCAAACGGAATAGCCGGCAGCTGGGCTGTTCTGGAAGAAGATGAAAAACAGCTGGGTGTGGCTTTGGTGGACATAGGAGAAGGGACGACTGATATAGCTGTGTACCATAATGGAGATCCTGTTTATACGAGCGTCATACCCATGGGTGGCAGGTATATTACCACGGACATCAGCTATGCTATGAGAATTCCACCTGTTGAAGCTGAAAGGATAAAATGCAGATATGGAAGTGCACGTCCGGACTTTGTTTCAAGTGATGAAGAAATAGAAGTAAGTATTATAGGAACAGATGAAAAGAAAGTAAAAAAAGTGCACTTCCTCGCCAGTGTTCTGTCTCCCAGAGTGGAAGAAATACTTATGGCCGCTAGAAAGCGACTTAATGATGAAATGAAAGAAAGCCTTATTCAGACTAATATTGTTCTCACAGGAGGCACTGCTGAATTAAAGGATATTCAGTCTTTGGCCAAGGATGTCTTTGAGCAACCTGTAAGAGTAGGGCGACCTAAAATAAATGAAGCCAGCAGTGGCTTTAAAGATGTATTGAGTTCCCCCTCTTTTTCAACATCGGTGGGGATAGTGAATTACTTTGCTCAGCACGAAAAAATGAAATTTAGAGATAAAGGGACAGGTTTTTTTATGAAGCTTGGAGATTTTTTCAGGAAATTTTTTGAATAGCTGTTTTTGAATGTTTGAAAATAGATATATTAAAAGGAGGAGATTATGACCGCAATTCCTAAAAACACGGTAGTAAAAATTGGAGTTATGGGTGTCGGAGGAGGAGGATGTAATGCTATTGATATGATCTGTGAAGAGAGAAATGAGATCAATAGCCGTCAATCAGAAAACAGCTATACAGTTTTCAACGAAGTATTGATAGCAGCGGTAAATACCGATGTTCAGGCTCTTGATGGTTCAAAATCAGAGCTTAAAGTGCAGCTTGGTCCTGAACTTACCAAAGGACAAGGAGCTGGGGGTGTCCCTGAAGTAGGACGACTCGCCGCAGAAGAAAGCAAAATAGAGATAGCCACAGTAATTGAAGGACTGGATATGCTGTTTATTACTGCAGGAATGGGTGGTGGCACTGGAACTGGAGCAGCTCCTGTTATTGCACAGATCGCAAAAGATGCAGGTATCCTTACTGTGGGAATAGTTACCAAGCCTTTTGACTTTGAAGCAAAGAAAAAACACAGGTATGCTAAAGAAGGAATGGAAGCTTTAAGTAAGTTTGTAGATACGATGGTCGTTGTTCCTAATCAGAGATTGCTGGCCATTGCAGATCAGAATGACATGGCTATGGACATGTTTAAAAAGCCCAACGAAGTGTTGATGTATGCTGTTCGAAATATTTCTGAACTTATAAGTAATAAATCTTATATAAATGTTGACTTTGCCGATGTTAAATCAACCATGACCAATATGGGCCTTGCAATGTTTGGATTTGGCAGTGCAACGGGTGAATCTGCGGCAGTTAATGCCGTAAAAGAGGCTTTGAACAATCCTTTGCTTGCAGATTTTGCGGTGTCCAATTCTAAAAAAATGCTTCTTCACTTTGGTGGAGCATCAGTTCCTCTGACTGAATTTGTTGAAGCGGCTTCCTATTTAAGCAATAAGCTTCATGAAGATGGAGACTTGATATGGGGTGCATCTGTCAATGACAACTGTGATAAAGTTCATGCATTAATAGTTGCTGAAGCAACAGAAGATGTTGTTGAATTCGGAGAACTCTCTAAAAACTTTAAAAAAGTTGATATCAATGCTCAGGAGAAACTTTTTGAAACAGAAACAAAGGAAACACAAAGTTTTGATGAGGTTAAAGCTGAAGAATATGACTATGGAGATACTGATACCGAGTTTGATGAATTAGCCCCGGCGGCGGCATTGGATAATGATGAAAATAATATCCGTATGGAAGATGAGATTTTAATTGAAGATGTAAATGTTTCTTCAACAGAGGATTTTGATGAAGAGATAGAGATTCCTGAAAACATGGACTTTGATCCGGAAAACAAAGATATCCCTGCATTTTTAAGAATGAAAAAAATTAATGCCCAGGTCTATCAAACAGAGAAGCACAAGGTCTATGACGAAAAAATTACCATAGAAAAGAAAAGATAGAACAGTGTTAACTTCTCCTGTTTTTTTATATCCGCAGAAGCGTTCTTTTGCTTTGTCTAATTTAGCAGTACATTGGTTTTTTAATGCTTTTTCCGATATATTTCCGGATTTGATAGTTTCGGACTCGAAGGCAGGCATATTTAATGGCACGAAACTTACAGACAGACCGGTAGTATTTGTGTCGCTTTCTTACGCCCCTGATATGATCAATTTTGCTCAAATCATGAAAGAGAGCGGTGTTCCTTTGTTAAAGAGAGATAGAGACAGAGGTTTGTTTCCTATATTTATATGTGGAGGAATAGCAGCGACACTTAATCCGGAACCTTTAACTCAAATATTTGATGCGGTTTTTATCGGAGAAGGAGAATGTATGGAAGAAGACATCCGAAAGCTTCTCAGCTTCAATGCGAGAGAAGAGCTTCTTAACTATTTTAATGTCCTTCCTTACTGTGTCACTTCTCAAAAATCAGGAGCATTTCCAACGAGAACCGAGTCCTGTGAATTTTTTGTTTGTTCCAACCCTCTGTTACATAAAATGGGGAATGACTTCAACAACAGAGTGATCATTGAGCTGAACAGAGGATGCTCTTTGAAATGCAAATTCTGTGCAGCATCATATGCCTATAAAAATTTCAGGGAAACGAATTGTAACAAAGTTTCTGATTTTATAGAAAAGCCTTTTGTCATTAAAGACGGTCTTGCTTTAATGGGGACTTCTCTTGCAAATGTCAGCTGTTTTGATCTCGTTCTTGAGAAAGCATCTTTTTACAATATTTCTCTTTCTCTCAGTTCGATAAGAATCTCCGATATAACAGAGAAGAGGGTTGAAATACTAAAAAAGTGCGGGGTTAAAAGTGTTTCTGTTGCTATAGAAAGTGGTTGCTATGAGACAAGAAAAGCGGTGTTGAAATCTGTAAAAGACGACACAATATTTGATGCATTAAAAATCTTAAGAAATTTCGGAATAAAAACAAAGATATACTTCATAGCCGGTTTGCCGGGGACAGATCCCGTAGAAGAAGCCGAAGGCGTTGCCACACTTTTAAGATCGGTCAAAGATAAAAAAGCTTTGGGTGAAGTTTCTCTTTCTGTCACCCCATTCTCACCCAAGCCATTGACTCCCTATGCCCGATTTGAGATGATGGAGAAAAAGGAATATAAAAAATATATTCACACACTCAAAAAGAAAGTGGCAGAAATATCAAAAGGGATAAAGATAGATTTTTTTCCCTATAAAGAAAGTAAGCTGGATGAAACTTTTGGAAAAGCGAAAGGAGAAGATTTCATAAAACTGATAGCGAGAGGTTCTTTGTAGCTAGATAATATTTTTAATGATTTTATCGTTTTTTGCTGCACAAGTGTTGTCTTTAAACATGCGTTTTCTTGATTTGTATGTTTTTTTTAGTAGTATTCTGCTAGTTGTTGAATTTGCATTTTTTCTGCAAAGAGTAGAGGATAGAGGAAATGACAGAAAGGTTTAGCAAAAACAGTGAGAGTGAAGAAAAAGAAATATCTATCGGAGAGATACTTATTGTTTTTTTAAGAAATAAAAAACTTTTTGCTCTATCTTCCGCTATAGTTTTTGTCATATCGATTTTCTACTTTCTATTTTTTATCACACCCGTTTACAATGTTTACTCGTCCATGGAGATTGTAAGTCCCGAGCCATCTACAGGTTTACATTCTCCCTTAACTATGGTTATGGGAATGGGTAAAAGTCAAGGCAGATCTATAGAATATGAAGTTTTTGGAAGCAGAAGACTACGGGATGCTGTCATAGAAAAAAATAATCTCTTTATGAAAATTGAGCGTAAAAACAACAATGTTTTCAACCATGTTATGAGAGTTTTGTTTGGCACCCCGTCAGGAAACGGTTTTTTGTTATTTAACTCAGTTCCCGATGAACTTAAATACTGTGAGGGTGAAATAATTGCACAGAAACTGACCTATACAATAAGTTGCGATGGAAATACAGCCACATGCAAATGGGATGAAGATTGTTCTTTAGAAAAAGAGTTGTTCAGTATATCCAAAGTTGGAGGGTTTGATGTTCCGGAAACATTCCGTTTTGAATCTCAAAACATTATTGACACCAGAAAATTTTTCAGCGATAACTTGAATGTTCAAATGCGCGAAGAGTCGGGAATGCTGATTCTCAACTTTGCTCACGAAAGTCCTTTCATGGCAGCTCAGATAGTTAATGACCTGATAGGCGAATACATTGACCTTAAAGAAAAATGGTCTCAAGAAGATTCCCAGTCCAAGACATCCTATGTTGCCGGCATACTGGATGATTTGATAGCTGATCTGGATGAAAAAAGTGATTTGCTGATACAGTTTCAGGAAAAGGAAAAAGCGCTTGTTCCGGAAGTACAAATATCAGAACTTTTAAGAAAACATTCATCTCTTCGTCAGGAAATGGAGGATGTTCGTCTTAAAAGAGATGTTATTTCCGGAATAATCGAAAGCATTCAAATTTCCCCCGATACGCCGGTAGTTGTTCCTGCTTTACCTGGAGATTTAGCTGCCCAGGATACTTTGAAACATCATAACAACTTGATATTTAAAAAAAACGATCTTTCACAAAAACTGACTCATGACCATCCTGCAATGATCGCTGTAAAAAAAGAGATATCCAGCAGTGCCGACCTCTTAAAAAGAATGTTGCAAGATAATATTTCACAGTTTGACAGAACCATAAGAAATATAGGATCCCTTTTGTCTGAAGTTGATATGGAGCAGAAAAAAGCTCCGGAACTTTTTTTTACATTTTCAAAACTTAAAAGAGATGTGGAAATTTCTGAAAAGATGATACTGGCTTTATCCTCAAAACTTTATGAGACTGCAATAGATGCCCGCTTCGGTCTTCCTCCTGTGCGAGTAATAGATGTTCCTGATGCCCATGTTTTGAGAAGTTCCCCCCAAATAAAATTTACAGGGTTCATGATTATTTTTCTTTCTCTATTTTTAGGGATCACAGTTGTTTTTTCAAAAGAGTTTTTTATGGTTATGCTGAAATCTTATAAAGATGCAACCCGTATCGGGAAAAGTAAGGTTTGACAAGTTTTTATTTAGACATTGATCAAGCTTCATTGTCTTGAGGGTAAATGATGGATGTTGTTTCGCTGATCGGAAGAAAAGAAAAACTTTTTACAGAAGATATAAACGAAAACGATTGTTTTTTGAAAGAGGAAATATCCGGATCATCCTTTCTTGTTGTGGGTGGAGCAGGCTCAATAGGGCAGTCCGTGGTTTTTGAAATTTTCAGGAGAAACCCCAAACTGCTGCATGTCGTTGACATAAGTGAGAACAATCTTGTAGAACTTGTCAGGCATGTCAGGAGTTCGTTAGGCTACATCGAAGGGGAGTTCAAAACATTTGCTATAGATTGCGGCAGCGATATCTTTGATGCCTTCTTAAAAAACCAGAGGAATTATGACTATATTTTAAACCTTTCCGCATTGAAACATGTACGAAGCGAAAAAGATCCCTACACTCTTATGAGGCTTGTTGAAGTAAATGTTTTAAACACAATAAAGAATCTCCGGTTTTTAAGATCTTCGGGCACGGGCAGTCCCAAAAAATATTTCTGTGTGTCAACAGATAAAGCTGCCAACCCTGTTAATATGATGGGAGCTTCTAAAAGGATAATGGAGATGTTTCTTATAAAAGAAGGTGGAGATATCGCTATTTCTACTGCGAGGTTTGCCAATGTAGCTTTTTCAGATGGAAGTCTTCTTCACAGCTTTCAAAATAGACTTATGAAAAGAGAGCCGATCTCTGCACCTGACGATGTAAAAAGATATTTTGTTACACAACAGGAAGGTGGGGAACTTTGTTTAATGTCTGCATTGACGGGTAAGAACAGAGATATTTTTTTTCCAAAGCTCAGCGAAAAGTTAAATATGATGAAATTTTCAGATATAGCTGTAAAGTTTCTTGAAGCAAATAATTATACTCCTTTTTTGTGCGAAACGGAGGATGAAGCCCGAAAAAGATCTGATGAATTGATAAAAAACGGGAAGTGGCCCTGTTTCTTTTTTCAAAGTGACACTGCCGGAGAAAAAAGTTACGAAGAGTTTTACATGAAAAGCGAAGAGGTTAATATTATCAGATTCAAAGATATAGGGATAGTCAGAAATGAAATAAACATAGACCGAACTCTTCTTGATAAATTTGTTCTCAATATGCAAAAACTGAAAAATAACGGTATCTGGACTAAGGAGGAGATACTTTCCGAGTTTTTTAAACTTATTCCTGATTTTGGTCATATTGAAAAAAACAAGTATCTTGACAGCAAGATGTAAAGATGAAAAGGTTTTTGGTAAATTTAATAACGATATCAACTATGACAAAATAAAGTGATGGTCTACAGAGGGTTCTTCAAAAGGATCTTTGATCTTGTACTTTCATTTATAGCCCTGATCGTTTTTTTTCCTCTTTTTTTAGCTTTGTCTTTTATGGTTAAGGTTAAGCTTGGAAGTCCGGTATTTTTTACCCAGAAAAGACCGGGACTTAATGAAAGAATTTTTACCATGAATAAATTCAGGACAATGACAAATGAAAAAGATGACAATGGGGAGTTGCTCCCCGACAATAAAAGGCTTACAGGGTTCGGAAAATTTTTAAGGTCAACGAGTCTTGATGAGCTTCCGGAATTTATTAATGTTATCAGGGGAGATATGAGCATTGTAGGTCCAAGGCCTCAACTTGTTAAAGATATGGTTTTTATGACGGACGAGCAAAAAAAAAGACATAGTGTTCTGCCTGGAATTACAGGGTGGGCACAAGTTAACGGAAGAAACAATATTTCCTGGGAAGAAAAGCTTTCTTTGGATCTTCAATATGTTAAAGATATTTCTTTCCTGAAAGATTGTAAAATTATTCTGATGACACTTGCCAAAGTTTTTAAACGTGATGATGTAGTTACAAAGGGAATGGATACAGCTGAAGATTTTGGAGATTATCTGCTTAGAACTGGAAAAATTGACAAAGGTGAATATGATGAAAAAATAAAATTCAGCAAAAAGCTGTTGGAGAAAAACCTGTAAAAGAATAAACATAAAAAGGATCGGACACATGGGAAAGCAAATATTACTTGTATCTCCGCATATGAGCGAAGAAGGGTTTGAACAGGATTTTGTGAAAGAGGCTTTTGATTCCAACTGGATAACATCTCTTGGGAAGAATGTAGATGAATTTGAAAAAGAATTTGCTCTTAAAACGGAAAGTAAGCACGCTGCTGCATTGATAACCGGAACCGCTGCAATTCATCTTGCTTTGAAAGCGGCAGGTGTGGAAAAAGACGATATTGTTTTTTGTCAATCTTTAACTTTTTCTGCAACGGCCAATCCGATAATCTATCAAAATGCGACCCCGGTTTTTATAGACAGTGATCTTAAAACATGGAACATGTGTCCTTTAGCACTTGAAAAAGCGTTTGAAAGGTATCCTCATGCAAAAGCAGTTATAGTAGTCCATCTTTACGGACTCAGTACAGATATGGACGAAATTGTTAAAATATGCAAGGAACACAATGCTGTCCTCATTGAAGACGCGGCTGAGTCTTTAGGATCATACTACAAAGGAAAACATACTGGTACCTTTGGAGATTATGGTGTTTTTTCCTTTAACGGGAACAAGATAATAACCACTTCAGGGGGGGGTATGCTTGTATCTCAAGACAAAGGAAAAATAGAAAAAGTAAGGTTCTGGTCAACACAAAGCAAGGACGAGGCGAGACACTACCAGCACAGCGAGATAGGATTTAATTACAGAATGAGTAATATTCTTGCAGGAATAGGGAGAGGTCAGCTAAAAGTTCTTGATAGAAGAGTTGCAAAGAAAAAATACATCTTTGAATTCTATAAAAAAGAACTTTCAAATCTTCAAGGACTTGAATTTATGCCTGAAAATAGTTGGAATGAACCAAACTTCTGGCTAACCTGTATCCAGTTAAACGGCAAAATAAAACCAATCGACATAATGGAAGCACTTGAAAAAGATAATATCGAAGCAAGACCTATATGGAAACCGATGCACCTCCAACCATTCTTTAAAAAATATGATCACATAGCGGGAACAGTTGCAGAAAGTTTATTTGAAAACGGAGTCTGTCTTCCAAGTGACACAAAGATGACAGACGAAGATCTAAAAAGGATTTGCCTGATAATAAAAGGACTGTGGGAATGATAAAGTTCCTGATATGGTTTAAACGAAAGTTCCCTTCTATATGGATAATTGCTGAAAGTGTCAATGGCTTGATCTTTTCATTTCTTCACTCTAAAAAACTGACAAAAAATCTTGTTGAAAATATGGAAAAACAAAATGATGGTCAATTGGTTTACAGATTTATAAAATTTGATGACCTGAAATACCTTGAAGCTTTTTTTAAAGAGCAGGATCAGGAACAGTTTAAGTTTTTTAAACCCCACTCTTTTGATGTCAAGACTCTGAAAAGGCTGCTTAAAAACCCCTCATTCATAATGATGGGAGTTTTTGACGGGGATAAGATTGCCGGATATTTTTTCTTGAGATGTTTCATAAACTCAAAAGTATTTGTAGGGAGAGTAGTGGATGGAAGATATCAGGGAAAAGGGATAGCAAAAACAATGGCTAAAATAATGCACATTTCAGCTTGGAGTTCAAAATTAAGAATTTTTTCAACAGTTTCAAGTGAAAACTTTGCTTCCATTTTTTCTCATAAAGCAATTAGTGAAGTTGTTGTAAGGGAAAAACTTGATAATGGATATCTGCTGTTGGAATATTTAAAAGTAAACAGTTTGGAAAACAACAATGGTTTATGATAAAAAAGTTGTGGTTATAACGAACTCCATAAGCGGTTTATATAGCTTCAGAGTTGAATTGATAGACACCATAATAAAAGAGGGGTATAGTGTGGCAATTGCAACTCCTGATGGTGAAAGAACACATTATTTCAGGAGTTTAGGCTGCAAAATTGTTTTAGCTCCTGTTAACAGAAGGGGAATAAATCCCTTGAAGGACATTCTTCTTCTTGTTAAATACATAAAGATAATGAAGGATATAAAACCGGATGTGGTTTTTACCTACACAATAAAGCCAAATGTTTTCGGTGGTATCGCATGCAGAATAACGGGTGTTCCATATATTTCTAATATTACCGGACTAGGGACATCTATAGAGGGAAAAGGATTGCTGGCGAAGATATCGTTGTTGCTCTATAAGTCAGGGCTGAAAGGAGCAAGCAGGGTATTTTTTCAAAACAGTTCAATAAAAGATTTTATGACCGGAAACAACATTGTAAAAGAGGGTAAAGCAAAAATAATTCCAGGCTCAGGAGTCAATACTGATCATCATAACTTTGAGAAATATCCGGAAGATGATGGAAGATTAAGATTTTTCTTTGCAGGAAGAATAATGAAAGAAAAGGGTGTTTTTGAGTATCTTGAAGCAGCAAAAAAAATTAGAGACAGATATCCTTATACGGAATTTCATGTTGCGGGAAGAGCGGAAAAGAAATATGAAAATATTTTAAAACCATACATTGAAAATAAAACAGTAATTTATGATGGAGTCTTGAGTAAAGAGGATATGCATAAGTTGTACAAGCAAAGCCATGCGATAGTGATTCCTTCTTATCATGAAGGAATCTGTAATGTTCTTCTTGAAGCGGCTTCAACAGGAAGACCTCTTCTTGCATCAAAAGTACCCGGTTGCATTGAAACTTTTGATGAAGGAGTGAGTGGTTTAGGGTTTAGAGTTAAAAGTGTTGAAAGTTTAGTTGATACGATCATAAAATTTATTAATATTCCTTATGATAAAAAAAGGGAAATGGGTCTTGAAGGAAGGAAAAAGATGGAAAGAGAATTTAATAGAAAAGTCGTTGTTGACGCTTATATGGAAGAAGTAAAAAAAATTTTACAGTTTAAAAACAAAGATTTAAAGGATGGCGAATGAAAATTCTCCATATTATCAACTCTTTAAGTGCAGGGGGGGCTGAAAAACTTGTTGAAGAGTCTGCTTTGTATATGAACAGAGATGAAAATGTTGAAGCTCACGTCCTTATTTTAAGTGACAAAAAAAAATTCTTTGGTGAAAAGCTTAAGAAAAATAATATTCAGGTGGATGTCGTCCCAAGAAGAAAAATATATTGTCCTATGAATGTAATTTATATAAAAAAACATATTTTAAAAGGAAAGTATGACATTGTCCATAGTCATTTATTCCCTTGTAATTACTGGGTTTCATTGGTTTCCAGATCGTTTATGAAAAAGTACAGACCAAAATTTATCACCACGGAACACAGCACCCACAACAGGAGACGGGGAAGATTTTATTTTAGAATACTGGAACAGTTCATGTACAGTGCTTATGATACGGTTATTTCCATAAGTGACGGGACACAGAAAAACCTTATGGATTGGATAAAAATCTCAAGGAAAAACAGAGACAAGTTTAAAGTTGTCTATAATGGAGTTGATCTTGCCAGTTTTAGCAAAGCTGTCCCGTGTTCTAAATCGGAAATAGACAGTACTTTAACAGAAAACACTAAATTATTGTGCATGGTGGGAAGGTTTTCTAAACAAAAAGATCAGGCCACAGTGATAAAAGCTATGAAGTATTTGCCTGAAAATGTTTTTTTACTGTTGGCAGGGGACGGACCCCTCAAAGAAGAAAATGAAAAATTAGCAGACATTTCGGGTGTTTCTCAGAGAGTGAAGTTTTTAGGTATAAGAAAGGATATCCCTGAAATACTTAAAACATCTGACTTAATAGTAGTTTCTTCCCACTGGGAAGGTTTTGGACTGGTCGCTATTGAGGGTATGGCAGCAGGCAAACCTGTTGTTGCAAGTAATATCAGCGGTTTGTCTGAGATTGTCTCTGGGGCTGGCATTCTGTTTGAAAAGGAGAATGAGAAGGATCTGGCAGACAAGATCAAGTGGCTGCTTGATCGGGAAAAAGAATATGAAAAGGTTGCGAAAAGGTGTATAGAAAGATCAAAGAAGTACGACATAAAAAAAATGTCAGAAGAATATTTAAAAATATATAGAACCATTTTAACAGGCAAAATATAGAGCGGAGGCGAGTATAGCAACATGGATATGGTTTCCATTGTCATCCCCACGCACAAAGGTTCTGATATTATTTGCAGGGCTGTAGACAGTGCATTGGGACAGGATTATGAAAATATAGAAGTTATTGTTGTAGATGATAATGGTTTAGGAACACATTTTCAGCTTGAAACAGAAGGTAAGCTTCAAAAATATAAAGACAACCCGAAAGTGAAATATATTAAGCATGAAAAAAATCTTAATGGTTCGGCAGCTCGCAACACTGGAGTATCTAATGCAGAAGGTAAATATATAGCCTTACTGGATGATGACGATATTTTTCATCCATCCAAAATCCGTATTCAGATCGAAAGACTATCCGGTAAAAGCAAAGACCACGCTTTTTGTTACACTTCTTATGAAAATATATTTTTTGATGGAAGGCGTCGAGTGATAATGGCTGAAAAAGAAGGGGACATCTGTTTCGGTCTGCTGTCTATGCAAGTGAGCTTACTTTCAAGTGTTCTTTTGGTCAGCAAGGATGCTTGGCTTGAAACAGGAGGTTTTGATACTACTATGAAAAGAGACCAGGACATAGAATTTTGTGTCCGGCTATCTCAGAAGTATAAAGCTGTTGCAGTTCCTCAAGTCTGCATGACCAGATATGTTCTAAAAAGAAATACTCCATCTGATGTAGAGAGAGGAGTGGAGTTTAGAAAACACTATATTTTAAAAGTAGCTCCGATAATCAATTCTTTTGATAAAGAGAAGCAAAAAGCAATTTACACTGCTCAAAATATAGAAATAGCTAAAAGATACTTCAAGCAGAAAAATTTATTGAAGTGTATAAAGTATATTTTTAAAACGGGTACTCCTTTTACTGCTTTAAAAAAACTTTTTATATCTTTTTTGAGCTATAGAAAAAATATAAAAGAAAACCGCTTCTGATATTTAAATAAAAAGAGGGGTTTAACAGGAATGAACATACTATTTTATCTCCCCTTGATAATAATTGTCTTTTTGGTGGGAGCTGCCCCTGTATTGTTTTTGCTGCCGTCAATAGGTTTGACAGTCTGGGGTTTGTTCTTAAAAGATATAGGTGTGTTGAGAGAAGATGGCGGGGCACTGCTGATCTGGTTTCTGCTTTCATGTCTGCTTGTTTTAGGATTTATGCTTAAAAAATTAAGTTTGAAGCCTAAAATTGATATAGAGCCTTTTACCACTTTGTTTAAAGTTTTTGGTCCGTGGTTAATTTTTTTGATCTATCTCTATATTAACTATTTTGTACAATCCCGTAATACATATCATCAGTCTTATGCTTTGGAAAAAATTAATTTGTTTATGCTAAAAGGTGTTTTTTCCGGGTTTCTGCTTTCTGCATGGCTGTTATTAGGAAAAAATAACACTAAGGAAAAAATAGAAAAAGCTATACTTTTCATAGGAGTATTCCAGAGTTTTTTTATTGCAAAAACATGGTTGACAGAAGGGCTTGTCGGAAGGATAAGATTTTTTGGTCTAAACCCTATATGGGTTGCCAGAGAAGCCGGTTTAAGTTTGATAGCATCTTTAAATGTTTTAAAAAAACCGGTACTTAAATACTTGCTCGTTGCCATATTTATCTTTTCAATTGTCCTTAGCGGTTCAAGAGCACCTCTTTTGGGACTGATAATGATACTTCTTTTTAAATATTCAAAGGTACTGTTTAGAAACAAGAAGTATTGGTTGTTGACTCCCCATGTGATTATTATGTTGCTGTTTTTATTTGCAGGACTCCTAAATTTAGGGCTTGATGACTATATTACAAGAGGAGGAGCTACTGTTTGGGAAGAAAGAAATATACAATCCAGAATATCTTTGTACACCACAGCCTGGGATGATTTTGTCAAAAACCCGGTACTGGGGAAAGGTGTTGGCAGCTATAAGTACTCTGTTCATACCTATCCGCATAACATTATTCTGGAACTGCTTGCAGAAACAGGACTCATAGGCTTGATCTTATTTGTTTTTGCCATGTATCCTCTTTTTTACCCGGTAATATCGAAAAAAAGATTCAATTGTAAAGGAGTTTTTTTCTGGTATGCACTTTTTGCATTGATAACAGCATTTTTTAGTGGGGATTTGGAAAAAAATTCATATTTAATAGTTTTCACATCTCTGTACGGAACAGAGTTAATAATGAGTCGGAAAAAGAAGAATGAGCTTTAAAAACAGTTCGGCATACAGCTTCATAAAAAAATATCTGTTTCTTAGAAAAATCAAAAAGCTTTTTATTTTTTATCTTTGGAATTTGTTTTTAGTGGTTGAAAAGTTTTTACCCAATAGAACCAGACCCTTGAAGAAACTGCTTTGGATTCCTACTGAAAAAATAAAATATGCAGTAAAAGACCGACTTGTAGAGGGCAGAAAGTCGCCCTTCCAAATTGGCAAAATAATTTATGGGGATTGGGACAACAACATCGTCGAGCTTGGTGAGATAGATTTTTTTTCATCGAGCTACCAACACTATGCTCTTGGGGTTCCTTGGAATAAAACAGATTTTTATCATCGTGTCTGTGAACAGATAAAGGGGGGAACTCCACGATTTGGATGTGATAGCATAGAATCATGGGATGCCAGGTTAAAACAAGATGATGAACTCTATGAAGAAATTAAAAGGAACGGTTATAAGAGCCAAGAAGAATTGGGATCTTACAGACCATGGGACGAAATAAGAGTCTGTATAGGGCGGAACGGAGATTTTTATTTTGTAGACGGAAGACATCGTTTAACTATTGCCAAGATATTGAAAATAAAAACGGTTCCTGTTATTGTAGCTTGTATCCATGGAAAATGGTATGAAGAAAACTATAAATGAAGATTTGGTCTGTTGTTTTTTAGAGGGGATTTGAATTGTCCGGTAGTGATCGTAAAAAAGCGGTTTTGGGTGTTTACTGGATGAGCTTTATGAGTGTGGGGACTGTCATGATGAAGCTTTTGATCATGACAATATTGTCCCGACTTTTACTTCCCGTGGAATTCGGTGCTGTTGCCGCAGTTTATGTTGTTGTCAGTTTTGCTGAAATATTCTGGATGATGGGTATAGGTCCGGCAATTATTCAGAAAAAGACTTTAACTGAAAGTGATATAGTTACAGGAAATATTCTAAACATATTATTCGGGTTGATAATTTATCTGGTTATTTATATTTTCGCCTCCGCAATTGCCGGATTTGTCGGTATAGAAAATATACCTATGCTTAGAGTTTTTTCTCTAATTTTTATTATTCACAGTATATCCGGAGTACCCCAGTCTTTACTGCAAAGGGATATGAAATTCAAACAACTAAGCTTGATAAATATCTTTTCTCTGTTTTTATATGGCGGTTTTGCTATATTTTTTGCTTTGGCAGGACTGGGGGCGTGGTCTCTGGTTTTTGCCCATATAGCACAGGCGGCAGTTAAAACGATATCATTACTTATTATAAAAAGAATCCCTCTGTCTTTAAATGTAACAATGTCATCTGTTAAAGATCTTTTGTTTCTTGGCACAGGTTTTACATTATCAAGAGTAGTCAACAATTTTGCTCTTCAGGGAGACAACTTTGTTGTGAGCAGAGCTTTAGGCAGCTTCAGTCTTGGTTTCTATAATCGGGCATATCAATTGTTGTTGGTTCCAACCAATTTAATAGGGTCTGTCTTAGACAAAGTGCTTTTTCCTCTGTTTGCAAAATATCAGGATAAGCATGAAAAAATTAAATATGTTTTCCTCAACATAACAGCTTTTGTTGCATTGATGGCACTTCCTATAACCGTTTTTTCTCTGGTTATGGGGGGGGACCTGATCAGGACGGTTTTGGGCCCTAACTGGGATGATGTAGAAGTTTTATTTAAGGTTTTGATAATAAGTTTATTTTTCAGGACAGCATATAAAATTAGTGACGCTTTAGTAAAGTCTCTGGGAGCTGTTTATAAAAGAACCTGGCTCCAAGTTATTTATGCCACGCTGGTAATCGGTGGAGCTTACATCGGTAAAGAGTGGGGCGTAAGCGGGGTAGCAGTTTCTACATCAATTGCCATATTTTTAAGCTATGTTATGGTAACTTTTTTATTAAAACTGCAGGTCAACTTAAAAACGACAGAGCTTATAACTTATTTGGCCCCTGTTTTTCTTGTAACTGCTCCGATAGGTACGGTTGTCTATTTTGTCGGACTCATGTTAACCGATTTTTCATATCCTGTTGTAAGACTGATCATCACTGGCACAGTCACCCTGATCCTTTATGCGGTTTCTTTTAAATACTTCTTGGTTCGTTCCATGCCACGGGATTTCATAGATTTTTTGAATGTTATCAAAGAAATTACTTTCGCCTCAAAGGTCTTTAAGTTTTTTATAAATTAAGCTAAAATTGACTTTTTAAAACAATTGAGATTACATCGGTCTGATCGTTGGCAGGAGGCGATGTGGTTTACTTTCTTCTCACACTGTTTATTTTTTCATCTATGGAAGTTGTTTCAAAACCGCTTATGGATACGATAGACCCATACGCCCTTACTTTCTGGAGATTTACCGCAGGAGCATTGTTTTTCTTTTTTTATCCCGGGACGAAGAAAAGATTTTTGGAAATAAGATCACTTAGTAAAAAAGACTGGTTAGCTGTATCTATGCTTGGCTTTTTGAATACATTCCTTGCAATGAGTTTTCTTCAAGTTGCAGTAAAATACAGCTCTGCATCAACTGCGGCAACAATATTCTGTTCAAATCCCGGCTTTGTTTTTATTTTTGCAGTTATTCTTGGTTATGAAAAGTTCTCTTTAAAAAAGGTGGTGGGTTTTTTTATCGGGATAACGGGCATTTTCATTATAATGCAGGGAGAAAATTTTGTTGCGGGCACTGGTGTTGTTTTTGCGGTTTTCTCTGCGATTGCTTTTGCTTCATATACTTTGTTGAGCAAAAAAATGGTTTCAAAGATACAGCCATTAACATTGAATATGGTTGCGTTTCCTTTAGGATTGGCAGCAAGTGGAATTTTTATAGCACTGTCCGGTAAAAAACTTTCGCTTCCCTTGGAGTTTTTTGGAGTTCCTGAAAATATCATTGCCTTTTTTTACCTTGGTTTTGTTGTTACCGGAATAGGGTATGTTACATTTTTCGAAACGATAAAACGCTTTTCCGCTGTCAGTGCTTCCTTGATATTTATGTTAAAGCCTGCCGTTACAACTTTAATGGCTTTTGTGCTCCTATATGAAAAGCCGGAACATGGTTTTTATATCGGTCTTTTATCTATCAGTTTGGGCACCTTGCTGATAGTATGGGAAAAGTTAATAAAGCTCCCTTTCTTTTTATTACTTAATAACAAATAACTTGAGATTTTTGTCTTAATTAAATATCCTTACTGTAGCAGGAGATTGACTGAACGGGAAAACAAACATGAAAAAAACAGTTGTTTATTTTTTGGTTTTTATTTCTATGATGGTGCTTGATGGTTTATCCAGAGATATTTCCCTTGATCAATTTATGATCGACAGCTACGATATTTTGTCCGGACTTCCCCAAAACTCTGTGAGAACAATGGTTCAGGCAAGAGATGGTTTTATGTGGCTTGGAACGGAAGAGGGTTTTGTTAAATTTGACGGAATAAAAATGGATGTTTACGACGACTCCTTTTTTCCTGTTGATAACCACAAAACAGAACTTATTCTGGAAGATTCGACCAAACCTTATCTGTGGATAGGGACAGATGGCGGAGGAATTATAAAATTTAACTATATAGATGAAACCTATGAAATTTTTGATACTCAAAAAGGTCTTCCAAGCAACAATATCACTTCCGGTGCTGAAGATAACAATGGAACTTTTTATTTTGGAACAAGGAGAAATGGTCTTGTTGTGTTAGGAGAAAACGGCGTTGAAGCAGTAATCAATAAATCGTCCGGGCTTCCATCAGATAACGTAGGAGAAGTTATTAAAGGCGGTGACGGGACAATATGGGTTGGAACAGAAAGTTACTTTTCAAGGCTCCAGGGAACAAGAGCCACAAAAGAACTTAAATTTCCACGCGAAATAACCAAAGCTGTGGCTATAGACGAGAGAAGTTTTCTGCTTGGAACAAGAGGTGCCGGAGTATATTTGTTTGATACTGTCTCTGGTAGATCCCGCTCATATAGACCTGAGTTTTTTGCTAACAGAATGATAAGCGGGCTGTATGTTGATAACCATGAATGTGTTTTTGTGGGGACATACAACGATGGACTCTTCAGAATATGTTCCGATGATGATAACTATGTCAGCTCTATAGGTAAAAATTATGTTTTCAGTATCCTTGAGGATAGAGAAGGGAGTGTCTGGGTCGGTACCAGCGGTTACGGTCTTTACCGGTTCAAGGAGGGGAAGTTTATAACTTATGGAAGACATAGCGGCTTAGATCAGCCTGTAGTTTTTCCTGTTTTTGAGAGTCATGATGGTTCAATGTGGCTTGGAACCTGGGCGGGTGCATTGTACCGGTTGAGGGATAACAAGTTGACAAGATACACTTTCAGGGGAAAGTTGGAATCTTATGATACTGTGCTCTCTTTGTTTGAAGATAATGACAGAGTTTTGTGGGCCGGAGTCTATGGAAAAGGACTCCTAAGGCTGAAAGACGGAGTAGCCAGATTATATGATGAGTTTGATGGTTTGCCGGGCAAAGACATTTCTGCCCTGTTCAAAGATTCAAGAGGTACTCTTTGGATAGGGATGCTTACAGGTGGCCTTGCTTATATGAAAGGAGACAAAATTATTACCTTGCCCGGGACTGATAATATAGGTCTGTCGGGTATTACAGAAGACAGATCGGGTTCAATATGGATTGCAACGAAGTTAGGACCGTTTAGAGTTCAAGGTGAAAAACTGATCACTGAATTTACAAATCTTGAGAATATTGGGACCTTGTCTATTTACTCCGCTTTTGACGGAAGACTGTTTTTTGCCTCGGAAAATGGACTCACTATTTATGACAAAGAGCTGGGGGCAGTAACAATTGACAGAAGCAGGGGATTGGATACAAGAACTATTTTCGATGTTACTGAGGATTTCAACGGTAACTTATGGTTGACATCCAACAAGGGGATAAAATTTATAGAGAAAAGTGACCTTGACTCTTTTCTTAGTGGAAGGACTTCTACTGTCGAACCCAGAACTTTCGGGTTTAAAGATGGTCTTTTAACTCCTGAGTGTAACGGAGGAACACAGCCTAACATCTGGAGGAGCAGAGATGGCAGAATATGGGTGCCTACTGCAGAAGGCTTGGTTGTTGCTGATCCGGGAGATATGAGACACAACTCTGTGGTGCCTCCTGTTCATATTACATCTGTAACTATAGATGATGTCACTTATCCTGTCCATGGCAGAAAGAGGTTTTCTTTCGAACCGGGTACAACGATGGTTTCTTTTGAATATACCGGGCTGAGCTTACTTTTTCCTGATCAGGTGACATTTAAATATAAATTGAAGGGTTTTGATGACAGATGGAGAAATGTCGGCACACAGAGAAATGCTTTCTATACTAATTTAGGTCCCGGAGAGTATGAATTCAAGGTGCTTGCAGCCAACAATGATAATGTGTGGAATAATGAGGGGGTATCTCTCATTATCGTCATTAAACCTTTTTTCTGGCAGACATGGTGGTTTAGGCTTATTATTCTTCTTGCTGCCGGATACATGGCAGTGTCCTATATCAGAAAGAAAAGTGCTGAGATAAAGGATAGAGAAACTACTATGAGCAGCACAATTGCGACCAGAACGAAAAATCTTAAAGACATAATACTGCATGTTCAAAAACTTTCTGATACTCTCGGAGATATATCTAAAGTAATATCATCGAATACGGGTATGACCGCTGAAAAATTTAATGCAACTTATGCAATGATAGATACAGCATCTTCTACATTGTCTGATATAACAGGCAAGCTTGAGGAAACAAAAGATGAAGTACAGGTCATGCATGAAACGGTTTCTGATATTTCAAAAAAAGCCGATCTCTCCACTTCCGTCCTCAGCGAAGCTGTGGAATCAATAGAAAGGATAGAATACAGTGCTTTAGAGGTTTCAAACATAGTTGAAGTTGTAGATGATATTGCTTTCCAGACAAACCTCCTTTCTCTTAATGCCGCTATTGAAGCAGCCAGAGCAGGTGATGCCGGAAAAGGCTTTGCTGTTGTGGCAGATTCTGTCAGAGAACTTTCTTTACAAACTTCCAATGCTGTCGTGACAATAAAAAAACTGATAGATGATACTTCTGAAAAAGTTGTTTCAGGAAGGTCATCCGTTAACAATACGGTAAAATTTATCAGTGAAATAATAGGTCAGTTCAAGACCATTTCAAGACAAATGAACGATGTAAGAAAAATAATCGAAGACCATACTGACGAGGTGCGCTCGGTTGATATTTCTTTAAGTGATATCAGAAAGATAACTCAGGAAAATACCGGGATGGTTGACAGCATTTATCAGGTTTCCAAAAAACTTAATACCGAAACTTCTAAATTAAAAAAAGAGGTTTCAAAAATAAAAGATGTTGATAATAGTTGAACGGTTAAACTTTAATGGGAACCAATAAGGCGTATCATTCTTGAACTCAAATCTCTGTTGTCCGACACAAAAACATATTCATTCTCTTTTGATGCCCAGTAAACTATTTCTTTGCCGTCCTGTTCGTATGATGTAGCTTTGCAAGTTTTTCCATCAGGATATCTCACTACACAGTTTGCATTTTGAAATACATTTTTTATAGTGTCGTTTTTTCTGCTCATTAAAAGAGTTCCGGTAGAATTTTTATCTTTCAGTTTTATTTTAGCCATGGGTTGAGCGGCAATAGATGTATGACGCCCTTTTAATACAGGGGATATCTTAGCCAGTTCTCTTATTACTACAGGATCGACTTTCAGCTGTTTCAGGTTAACATTCTTGAGAGATTCTTCGCTGGCAGTCATACTGAATTCTTCCGGAAAATTGTTGTCATGGGCAGAAATTATTTCCTGTATTATAAGGTCCCTGCTGCTGTCAATGTTTAAAATTGAAAAAATAAAAAAAGCTGTCAGTAAAATAAAAGACATAGAGGTGAAAGCAAATATAAAATGGCTTTTTGTATTTAGAAAAGTTTTTATTTTCCCCCATACTGAGAGTTTGGCAGCATGTTTTTCGATCATATTATAGAAACCTTCTTTTTCAATTGGGGAGAGCGTTTCTCTTTTTTCAACATCTTTCATGATGACGCGGACAAATTTCAGTTCATCATATATTTTTTTACAGTTGGCACAGCTTTCAATGTGAAGTGAAACTTCAGAACTTTCACTAAAATCCAACTCACTGTCAATGAGTTGTTCAATAAAAAGTTCGTTTAAATCGCATTTTTTGTCGTGCATTTTTCCTGTCCTTTTTTTGAAATTATTTTTAACTCACCAGCTTCTTTACGAAGCATTTTTCTAAGATACATCCGTCCTCTGTGAAGTCTGCTCATTACTGTTCCCAATGGAATATCAAGTGCCTGAGAAACTTCTTCATACGACATTTCACTTATTTCAACTAATGTAACGACATCTTTATATTCCTGTGGCATATCAGAGAACACCTCATATATTTTACTTCTAAGGATCGGGTCGTTTAGATATTCAATTCCCGCATTGTCCCGATTTAAAAAAACAGGTGTTTCCTCTCCTTCATTGGAAATGTCAGTTAAATTTATTTCATTACGGATACTTTCTTTTTTTAAAGTGTTGATAAAGTTGTTTTTTAGAACCTTAAATATCCATGACTTGAAATAGGTCTGTTCTTTATAGAGGTGTTTTTTTCGTAAGACGGTAATTATTGTATCCTGCATAAGGTCAAGAGCTTTTTCCCTGTTACCCGTGATAAATAATGAGTAACTGAAGATAACATCAAGGTTTTCTTTGATAAGTTCTTCCAACTTTGCTTCCTCTCCTAAACAAAACGCAAAGCCCAAGCTCTGACAAAAGACAAACAACAAAATTATGCTCTATATTCCTGAAAAAATGAAGAAAAGTTTTAAATTCTTGAAAGAACCCTTTCGAGTCTTGTTAAGAGTTCATCAGTTTGCAAATGATTACCGAGTGTTATTCTAAAAAAACCTGGCAGATTTTTAAAAAAGCTCCTGTCTCTCACAAAAATATTTTCATTCTCCATTTCGTAGAGTAATCGCTCCAGCTTAGGGTGTTGCACCATTATATAGTTTGCAGCACTGTCATAAGCGTTGATGTTGTTTTTTTTGAAAAAATCCAATAGAAGCATTTTGCTTGCTTCAACTTCTCTTACAAAACGGTTCATATATTGTGGATCAGATAATGCTGCATAGGCTGCAACCTGAGCAAGAGCACTTACGCTCTTTGGATTCAAAACTCGGGCAAGGTCCTTGATGGTAAGTGGATTTGTGAGGATATATCCAACTCTTAAACCTGCAAGAGCCCATGCCTTAGAGAGAGTTCGTGTCACTATCAAATTAGGATATGTTTCAACAAGATCGCTCACACTTTCTCCGGAAAACTCAAAATAAGCTTCATCAACAAGTATCACACTGTTTTTTGCGACGGAACAGACTGTTGAAATCTGTTTTTTTGAAAGAAGAACTCCTGTTGGATTATTGGGATTAACAATATATATCAACTTCGTATCCTTGGTAACGTTATTGATTATTGAAGTTATATCCGGGGAAAACGGGTCCGGGGTTTCCACTTTTTTCAATACTGCCCCTCTTGATTGAACATATGTTATAAAGTGAGTGTATGTAGGGAAAGGTACAAGAACATGGTCTCCTGGATCAAGGAAAATTTTACATATAAGCTCCAATGCGTCATCACTGCCGTTTGTAACAAGAATTTCATCTGCAGATCTGTTAGTATATTCAGTAAGTTTTGATACCAACTTTTTGCTGTAAAGTTCAGGGTACCAGTTGAGAAGATTTATCTCTTTTTCAAGAGCATTTTTCAAAGCTTCTTTAACGAGAGGAGAGGGGGGGACAGTGGATTCATTCCAATCCAGTTTTAAAGGGTAAAGGTTTTCGTTTTTAGGCTTTGATGTAACTTTATCTCTGGAGCTTGCCGGAGAATAAGTCTGGACATCTTGTGCAAAATTACTTACCAAAGTTTGAGAGTTAAAGCAGGTAGCATTTTCTTTTAAAGACATTTCAATACACTCACTCGCTAGTTCAAACAACAACAGGATGATGTAGCAAAAAGTGTGCCCTGGTAATAGGCTGAAAAAACATGCTTTTTCCCGCCCTGTTGCTTTAACAGTATTTACATTGTTAAAAATTTAACAAATAGATGTAAAATTTATTTACAAACTTATTTTATGACGACAGCTCCGGAGTCAGTTAAAGGATCAAGCACAGAAAAATCGGAAACAGGATTATTAGACAAGTCAACATGTTTGAGATTTTTTAAGTTTAAAAGGGGGTTGACATCTTTTATAGCGTTGTTGCTTAAAAGAAGATGTTTTAACTTTGTTAGAGATGTTAACGGTTCTATGTTAGAAATATTATTATGTGAAGCCCCAAGCCAGGTAAGGTTGTGAAGTTGCTTTATAAAACTTATTTCAGAAAGCCTGTTTTTAGAAATAGCGAGACTTTTAAGTGCAGACATATTTTTCAGTGGAGTAGCATCTTTTATACTGTTTGAGTCAAGTCCGAGCCTTACAATGTTCTTAAGGTTTTTAATTGGTAAAACAGAGGATATGTTGTTGTTTCCAAGCTCTACATGTGTTATCCAGTGCATTGACGATAATGGAGAAATATCTGATATATTATTTGAATCAGCCCATATCCAGGAAAGTTTTTTCATCTTGCTTAATGGCTTTATGTCTTTGACCTTATTTCCGCTCATTGCAAGTGCCTGAAGGTTTTGCAGGTTCGAAAGTGGAGATATGTCGGTAACCATATTGTTTTCTATTCCAAGCCGGGTTAAATTTTTAAGTTGTGAAATAGATTTTACTTCTTTTATTTTATTGTTCCCCAGCCCAAGTACCAAAAGAGCGGTTAGCTCTGCAAGAGGGTCGGTATTTTCAATAAAATTACCGGTAAGCCAAAGCTCATTAAGTTTTGTAAGTACTCTAAGGGGAGATATGTCACTTATGGAGTTGTTTCTGAAAGAGACTTTCTTAAGTCCGGACATGTATTCTATCCCCTCAATAACAAATATCTCTCTGTTGTTGCACTCAAGCTTTTCAATGTTTTCAAGATGCCCGGTTGTGATTGTGTTGGAGTTATCATCAATATGTTCTTTGACACATAATTCAAAGTTTACATCTTTGAAAAGAATTTCTTTTGCAGAGATCCCTGTAATAAAGTAAGGGAATCCCAGAAGAAGTAAAAAAATGACTGTAAAACAAAAATGAGTATCTGTTTTCATCAAAACACTCCGTTAACTTAAATAACAGTTGACCACCTATTACCATACATTTTAGGTTCTTTCAAGTTAAAGAAATGGAAATAATGAGTGGATGTCGCTGTTTTTTTACATTTTCTTGTGAGATAAACTTGAAAACTTTGTTCCAATACTATAATGTTCGATAGCGTAATTTTGAGAGGCATCGGTGATGTATAAAAGAGTTCTTATAAAAATAAGCGGGGAAGCGTTATTAAGTGAAAATGGAAAGCCGATAGATCAAGATTTCCTTGACTACCTTTCAGGAGAAATAAGATCCTTGCACAAAGAAGGCATTGAGGTTGCAATCGTTATAGGCGGAGGCAATATATTCAGAGGACTGACGGCTAATAAAGATACGGGTCTGGATAGAGTTACCGGTGACTTCATGGGAATGCTCGCAACTGTCATCAACAGTCTCGCTTTGAAGTCTGCTTTTCAAGCTAACGGTATACCGTCCAGAGCAATGACAGCAATAGAAATAAACAAAGTAGCTGAACCTTTTATTCTTGAAAAGGCTTTGAGACATCTTGAGAAAAAAAGAGTCGTAATTTTTGCTGCAGGAACCGGGAATCCTTTTTTTACCACAGATACTGCCGCAGCTTTAAGAGCGGCAGAGATCAAGGCAGAACTGCTTGTTAAAGCAACAAAGGTTGATGGACTTTATGATAAAGATCCCCATGAGCACAGCGATGCCGTTTTTATAAAAAGAACAACATTTAATGAAGCCATGGAAAAAAAGCTCCGAGTAATGGACATGACGGCAATGTCTTTGTGTGAAGAAAACAGGTTGCCGGTAAAAATCGTAAATATCTTTAAAAAAGGAAACATCCTTGCCGCTATAAGAGGGGATGCTGTAGGGAGTCTGGTTTCACACCGGGACCTGAAAGATTTTGACAGTTGATAAGTATTTTTATATTTTAGGAGGAAAGAATGTTGGAGCAGGAACTTTTTTTTACTGAACTGAAAGAAAAATTTGAAAAATCCCTTGATGCTTACAAAACTGAAACGACTCAATATCGCACAGGGAAAGCATCGCCAAAGCTTCTGGAAAACATTTTTGTTGATTACTACGGGGTTAAAACTCCTCTTAATCAGTTAGCGTCCATTTCCTCTCCCGATCCCAGACTTTTACTGGTACAGCCTTTTGACAGAAATGTTCTCAAAGAGATAGAAGGTGCTATCAGAAATGCTAATATCGGGTTTAATCCTATCAATGACGGTTCGAACATTAAAGTTCCGGTGCCTTCTTTAACTGAAGAAAGGAGAAAAGAACTGGTAAAACAGTTGAGCCAACTTACCGAAAAATACAGAGTAAGCATGAGAAACTTCAGAAGGGATGCTTTGGCAGAAATAAAACAGGCTCAGAAAAATAAAGAAATAACAGAAGATGAAGAAAAAAAGTTTTCAGAAAAAGTGCAGAAAGAGCTTAATGATTTCATCAAAAAACTTGAAGATTGTGCAAAAGCTAAAGAAAATGATGTTATGGAAATTTAAAAGGTATCTTGAATGGTTAACAAATTTGCAAATTTTGTACTTGGCATAGACCTCGGTACTTCTACCACTACTGTTTCTATCGTCAGAGATGGAATGCCTCAGATCATTCCTATAAAAGGAGAGGAAGACGACAAAATAATGCCCTCTGTTGTTTCGTTTTTAAATGAAGGAAAAAATGTGATAGTAGGGAAAAAAGCTAAAGAACGAAGACATTTAAATCCGATAAACACTATTTACAGTATAAAAAGGATAATAGGGAGAAAGTATTCTCACTCCGATACAAGAAAGTTTGCAAGTAAGTTTCCTTACAAGGTTGTTGGCGGTAAAAATGATTCAATTGAAATAGAAATATTCGGTAAAAGGATAACACCTCAAGTTATTTCATCGTTAGTTTTAAAAAAAGCTAAAAAAGCGGCTCAGGATTACCTTGGCTTTGAAGTTACCGATGCTGTTATAACTGTTCCAGCAAATTATAATGAAGCTCAAAGAAGAGCAACCCAGGATGCCGGAAAACTTGCAGGACTTAATGTTTTAAGAATAATAAACGAACCCACAGCAGCAGCACTGGCGTATGGTTTCGGGAACAATCTAAACGAAAAAATCGTTGTTTTTGATTTTGGAGGAGGCACTTTTGATGTAACCATACTTGAAGTCAAGGACAATTTTTTTGAGGTGCTTTCAACCGCAGGAGACAGTTTCCTTGGAGGAGACGATATAGATGCAGCTCTTGTTCAATTCATGGTCGTTGATATAGAGACAACTTTTGATACAGAACTGCCTGTGAACAACGAAATGCAAACTATTCTTCTGTCTGAAGCAGAAAGGATCAAAATATCTTTAAGTACAGAAGAAAAAATAAAAGTGCTTATAAAAGGGATCGTTCCTATGGCTGACGGTTCAAGAAAAGACTATGAAAGAGTTATTGACAGAAGGCTTTATCATGAAATAATAGATCCTATTATATCACAGACATTTGATATCTGTGACAAAGCAATGGAAAATGCTCACCTTAAACCCGAAGATATTGATGCTGTGATACTTGTCGGCGGATCAACTAAAATTCCTTATGTCCAGCAGAAAGTAGCCCGGTTTTTTCAACAGTCGCCTTTTTACGGAATAGAATCTGTTCTTGTTATTTCAATGGGTGCCAGTATTTTAGGCCAAACTCTTGTCAGTGATTACAGTGAAGCTTCGCCTGTTTTACTTGATGTCATACCTCTTTCTTTAGGGGTCGGGTCAGTAGGAGATTATATTGAAATACTTGTTGATAAAAATTCTCCTCTACCCATTGAAAGGACCAACATTTTTACAAATGCCAGAGACAATCAGGACGCTGTTAGAATCGAGATATATCAGGGGGATGGAAAGAAAAAAAGCGAATCGCACCTGATGGGGGAGCTGACTCTTTCCAATTTAAGAAAAGCCCTGAGAGGTGAGCTGAAAATAGAAGTTAAATTTGAGATTGACACTAACGGTGTGCTGAATGTAAGCGCAGTCGATCAGGAAACAGGTAAAATCCAGAAAATTTCATTAAACATTCTTGGTTTGGAGTAGTGATATGAAACCGAAAATCCTTATACTGATGAAAGATGAAAAGTATCTACAATCCCTTAAACTGTTTTTAGTCAATAAGATCAGTGAAAGCGAGGTGGATACTGTATCTGAAATAAAATCTCTTTCAAAACTTCCCTTGTCTGAATATTCTACGGTCATAGTTTCGTCTCTTTTAAAAGAAGGTGTCTGGTTAAAAGCTTTACCTGTTATCAGTAAAGCTAAAAGCTTTATTTTGCTTGGTGTGCCTGAAGGTCCGGAAGTTTCCCAAGGGATCGCTGACAAATACGGAGCAGCAGCATTTTTTAAACTCCCGGTCAACAGTGAGACTTTGCTCACTGCTGTAAAAAATGTGATAGAGAAGATAGAGAGAAATGTTAAGGTGCCGGACATAATGACCAAGGATTTCATCGAGACGATCAAAAACTTTTTTTCTTCGATGGATAACCTGAATTATTATCAGTTTTTCAACCTATCTTCCAAGGCGGCAAGTGAAGAGATCAAAAAAAAGTATGTTTCTTTAGCAAGAAAATATCATCCTGATAAATTCAGGAATGTTCCTTCTGACATACGGAATATGACATATGAAATAACGAAAAGAGCAAATGAAGCGTACTCTGTCCTCAGTCACCCCAACAGGAGAGCTATATATGACAGAATGCTTTCTGAAAATCCTGAACTTAAAAGATTCGATTTCAGGATGAAAGTGGCATACGAGGAAAATCTGGAAGATACTATTGAAAACCCGCAAGCCAGAAGATTTGCCCGGCTGGCATGTAAAGCAATGGATCAAAAGGACTATAAATCTGCTTTAACGCAGCTCAAAATGGCTGCTTCAATGGAAAAGAACAATTCTTATATTGCGAAACTCACAGAAAAAGCTAATAAGGCTCTGGAAGGAAAACAGGGGTGAATCCAGTCAAATATCTCGGTGTAAAATGACGAAAGAAAGACTAGAAAAATATGGACTTAATGGCTATAAAATACCTTCTCATGTAGCCGTTATAATGGATGGGAATGGAAGATGGGCGAAAAAAAGATTTTGGAACAGATTAAAAGGACATGCTGAGGGTGAAAAAAGGGTAGATGAAATAGTTAGGTTCAGTAGAGAAATAGGGGTAAGGTATTTAACTTTATACGCTTTTTCTTCTGAGAACTGGTCAAGGCCCAGAGATGAAGTGGATGGTTTAATGTCTCTTCTTGCTCAAAGTGTCAAAAAGAGACGGGACTTGCTTCTTGACAATAATATCCGTCTTAATTTCATCGGTGATTTGGGCAATGTCCCTGAAAAGATCAGAGAAGCAGCACTTGCTTTATCTGAGGAAACCTCAAGCCAAAGTTATGAGATGACTTTGACCGTTGCTCTGGGTTATGGTTCAAGGGATGAAATATTAAAAGCGGTAAAAGAGATAGCTCTTCAAGTGAAAAAGGGGTACCTGGAAGTTGAAGATATTGACTCCCAAGTGATGAAAAAACACCTTTACACTCATGATATTCCTGACCCTGATCTATTGTTAAGGACTTCAGGTGAAATAAGGATAAGTAACTATCTGTTGTGGCAGATAGCCTACTCTGAGCTTTATTTTACAGATGTATTGTGGCCTGACTTTAAAAAGGAAAATTTTGTAGATGCTATAAAAGAGTATTCAAACAGAGAAAGACGATTTGGAAAAACTACGGAACAGATAAGGAGTTGAAATGAAAGAATGGAAAAGATATGTAACGGGACTTCTTTTAATACCTGTTGTTATGTCAGCGGTATACCTTCTTCCGGAAAGAATATTTGTCTGGCTGATGATGATATTTGCTTATCTTGCTTATTTGGAATTCATATCCATTTTTAATTTAAAAAAAGACATCCTTTTTGCCTTTTCATCTGTTTTGATGCTGCTTATGATAGACAGTATAAATGGTCTGGGAGCGATCAGGAGCATAGGGGATATCACTATAAATGACTTCTACACCATGCTTCCGTTGTTAAGACGGTTTTTCCTCACTGCTACCGGTGCCGTTGTTTTAATTCCTGTTCTTTCGTTAATCGGAAAGGACAGTGTGGATATGAAGTTGAAAAAGATGTTGCTTTATCTATCAGGTTTTTTCTATTTGGGGCTCACTTTCGGACTTTTTTCTGCTATCAGACATCAGACAGATGGTCATCATTGGCTCGCTTTTGCTTTTGTTGTTCCCTGGATATGTGATACCGGAGCATATTATGGTGGAAGGTTTTTCGGGAAAAGAAAATTTGCACCTGTGATAAGTCCTAATAAAACCTGGGAGGGTGCTGTCTCCGGAACACTGTTTTCAGTTATAACCGGTGCAGTTTTTGCGTTTACTCTGCTAAAATATGAAAGTGCCTGGTATGTCATCACTGTTTCACTTTTTATCGGGATTTTCGGACAAGCAGGAGACTTGGTTGAATCTTTGATAAAGAGAAATGCCGGGGTTAAAGATTCAGGAAAACTCTTTCCAGGTCATGGAGGAATTCTTGACAGATGTGATTCCCTTCTTTTTTCTGTTGCTATAATTTTTATCGGTTTTCTGATAAGGTCCTATGCGTTGTAAAATTGTAGTTTTAGGGATAACCGGTTCGGTCGGTACAAGTGCTGAAAAGATAATTTCAGCATTTCCCGAAAAGTTTGAACTTATAGGCTGCAGTGCAGGGGATAACATTTCCGGGCTTAACGCCATAATAAGTAAGCATCGTTCTTCTTTGCAGGCAGTTTCAGTTAAAGAAAAAGATAAAGAAAGTGAGGTTGAATTTGATAAAACAAGTATCTTTAGTGGAGAAGAAGGGCTTTTAAAATTACTCAATTTACATCCTGACAAAATTGTAATGGCAATTGCTGGAAATGCCGGATGGAAAACAACAGTGGAAGCCGTAAAAATGGGCATTCCTGTATGTCTTGCAAATAAAGAGTCTGTTGTCATAGCGGGGTGTCTTCTTGGCAAAAATATTACTTCAGACAGAAATAAAATAATTCCGGTAGATAGTGAACATGCTGCTTTAATGCAGATAATTGGGGAAAATGATATTGAAAATTCACTAAAAGTCTATTTAACTGCCTCTGGTGGTGCATTCAGAGATATCTCTTTGGAAGAGATGCTTAACAGCGATGTGCAAGCGGCATTAAATCATCCGGTATGGAATATGGGTGCGAAGGTGACGATTGACAGTGCAACAATGCTCAATAAAGGTCTTGAGCTTATAGAGGCCTACTGGCTTTTTGGAATTCAGCCTGAAAAGCTGGATGTCTTGATCCATCCGGAAGTGGATGTTCATGCGATAATTTTATTCAAGGATGGATCCAGCAAAGCACAGGTGGCACCAAGCAGCATGCTGGGGCCTGTTGCCGCTGCTCTTGCATATCCGGAAATGCTTCCTCTGACAGAGAACATTCCTGATGTTTTATTTTCTTATTCCGGGAAAAAAATGTCTTTTTATTCTCCGGATCTTAAAAAGTATCCACTTTTAAAAATAGCTTTCGACCTTATTAAACACGAAGACTACTCAGGGATGATAGCTTATGCTGTTTCAGATGAGATCGCTGTTGACAAATTTATTAAAAAGGAAATAAAGATCAGAGGTATTCACGAAATAGTTTCTAAGTCAGTTGAAAAGTTTTCAGGTATCAATTCCCCGACGTATATTTATGAAATAGAAGAACTGATCAGAAAGATAGAAAAGTATTCAAAAACTCTATTATAAGTCTTCGAGTGCAATTTTAGCTCTGACAAAATATTCGCTGGACGGCATCAGTGTTTGTACCAGCAAGGAAAATATTTCTCTTGCCTTGGCCCTGTCTGTTTCTCTCATTCCGAAAGCTTCCCAGTACATTGATTTCGCAGTAAGTTCAATGGATCTCATACCATCCAGTGCTATCTTGTTGTTACTGTCAAGGAACAGAGTTTCGGCAAAAAGCCTTTTTGCATTGAGAATATCTCTGTCCTGTAATTTTAAAAGTCCGCTTTGAGCAAGAGCGCTGGCTTTTAATAGCTGGATATTTTCGCTTGCTCTTACTCCTACAACTTCTCTTCTTCTGGTGTATCTGAAATCGTCAGGAAATTTGCTGCGGATTTCGTCAATTTGAGCTTGATATATATCGCCAGTGGCTTCTTTGAATCTTCTTTCAACATCTTTCCGCTTCATAGCTGCTTCAGCCCGATCTTCTGTATTCAGTCTTTTCATTTCTTCGGCAAAGTTTTCTCTGTCAATTTTTCTCTGCTCTTCTTCTCTTTTTCTTTCAGCCTGTCTTTCTTCCCATTCCATCCTTTTTTGATCAAGTATAGCTTGTCTTTCTTTTTGATTCCTTGCTTTTTTCTCATTTAAAGCCTGTATCGCTTCTTCCCATTCAACTCTCTGTCGTTTCTGGGCTTCTCTGGCTTGCAGTTGTTTATCAGCATACTTGTCTTCGACAGCTTCTCTGGCTTCTTTAAACTCTTCTTCTGTTTTTGAGAATCGCTCTTTCCAATTTTCCTCAAATTTTTCTGAGGAGGTATGGTGTTCTATTCTTATATCTTGACTCCGATTTTCCCAGGCATCATTGATTTTTACAATATCATCGTCGATCTTTTCATTTGCTTTAATAAGTTTTTCCCTTAAATTTCTGTCAGGTTGTATAGACTTTTCAAAAGCAAGTTTTCTTTTTTCTGCTTCTTTTTCCCAAGTAGTGGCAAGAGCACCTCTTTCTTTTCTACGTTTTTCGATTTTATTGTCTCTGTCTTTCTGTGCCATTTCTACCTGTCGTTCTATGCTTTTTCTAAAATCCTCTTTTCTTTTGAGGAAATTTTTGTAGTCGGCTTCGGCTTTCTTTTTTTCAGCCAGTTTTTTATCTCTGAAAGCATTATTTTCTTTTTGAAGCTCGTTGTTCCTGTTTACAAGCTTCATATCAAGTTCTGCAGACTTCATCTCATGTTCCATTTCCACCTGCATAACTTTTTCTGCGATAAACGAGTCTTTGTTTTCTTCATGGGCTGATATCTTTTTTTCAATTTGTGCCAACTGTTTCTTTAAAGCCGGAGTTTCTTCTTCTGCTATTTTGGCTTCTATCTCATTTTTTTCTGAAGTAAAGTCTTCAAGTTTTTTGTTCCACTCTTTTTCAGCATCTGAAGCGGCGGTTTCTTTCTTTCCTTTATACTTTTTATCAAGAACGGTTCTTTCTTTTTCAACATCTTCCTGAAACGCAGACATAATTTCCACATTTTTCATAAGGAAGTCTTCTATTTCTCTGTCAAATACCTTCAGGGCTTCTCTTCTCTCCGCATCTTTTTTATCATAAGCTCTTAATTTTTCGTTTAATTCATCGAATTTAGCCTGATATTCCTTCTCAACTTCAACGGCGAATCTTCTGTCTTCGTCTTCCTGTTTCAGCCTAACCCCTTCAGTTCCTCTTGAGTATTTTCTTTCTGATTCTTCAAACTCTCTGGTAGCAGCTTCTATCTTTTTATCTATCTTTCTTATAGCTTCCTCATTTTCACTTTTTTGCTTCTGGAGTTTCGCAACTTTTGCTTCTACATTTTTTGAACCTTCTTCAAGTTCCGCTTTTTGCTTTTCATAAAAAGCATTTCTTTCTTCACGAAGTTTTTTCAAAAGCTCCTTATATTTTTTATCTACTGCTGCGAGCTCCGCCTTCCTTGCTTTTTCTTCTTTTTCTGTTGATACTTTTACAACACCCTTAACCCTTTGTTCAAGCAAAGTCAGGTTGCTTTCAAGAGCAACGATTTTCTGTTCTATTTCATCATCTTCCTGTTCCCATTTGTGGCGAAGCTCTTTTATTTCTTTTCTCAGTTCAGCAAGTTCCTTCTTTTCCTGGGCAGCAGCGTTTTCGGAATCAACAACAAACTGCTTCATCTTTGCTTCTCTATCCCGGATCCTCTGGTTTATCCACTTGTCTATCTCCGATATTCCGGCAGCCCTGTCTCTCCTTGCTTTTTCAGTTTTTCCTGCATATCTTTTATGTATAGACTCTACAACCTTCATGTCTCTTGGTGTAGGTTCAAGGTAAGTTTTTCTTTCGACAGGTTCCTGATAAAATACTCCGTATTTCTGACCAAGGGTTTTTATTGATTCATCAAGGCTTTCCGCTTTAGCTATAATTGGAATAGCTTCTTCATATCTTTTCGCCTTTATGGATGCATTTGCTCTTGCTAAATATTTTCCGATCTCATCGACAGCGTTAAAAAGCCTTTGAGCAACAACATCTCTTGAAGCGGCTTTTTGGAAAAGGGATCTCGCTTGTCTTAGATTGCCGTCAGCATAAGCTCTGAAACCTTCTGCAATTATAGCTTCCGATGTTCTGGGGGCGGGTCTTCCATAATCTTCTCTCTCTCTTCTCCTGTCTCTCCTGTCAAAATCATCATCAAAATCATCATCGAACCTTTGGCGAGGTGGAGGGGCTGCTTTGGTAACATGTCTGGACAGCATGTTGTTCCATGCTTGGAAAAGTTTATCTGCTATTTCATCCGCAAAAATATTGTAATCCATCTCAAGTGTAACCGTTTCAAGCCGGCTGTATCTTCTATCAAAAAGATATGTCTGTACAACTACATCTCTGTTTTCAGCAAATCTGAGCCTTGAGAAAAGGAAAAAGTCTATATCTCTTCGTCCTGCTTTTGTGGAAATCTCCCTTTGACAGTTAAGATCAGCTCTGCAGCTTGCAAGAAGTTTCCTGTTAGCGGCAGAAAGGATTTCTCTAAAAGACAAGGCTTTGGCAGCACTTATTTTATGAAGATCTCTGTCAATGATCCTGTCAACATCTTTTGCAAGACTCCATTCGCTTCTTTGGCTGGCTCCGATAGGGAACACCGCAACATTATCTGCCGATAGATATTCCGGTAAGATTGATAAAAAGAGAACTAAAGAGAGGAAGAAGAACTTTTTCAAGATTGCCTCCAATACAGTTATATTAATAATTTTAACCAAACATTCAGTTAATTTTCTTAGAGCATAAGCTCTCATCAGCCCCAATATCTAACTCAATTAAAGACTTTAAGTCAACATTTTTTTTATTGACAACTTACTTTATGAATTTATAATCCCATTCACGTTTGTTCAGTGTTCCGTTTCTGAGCAGCGAATATATTAACAGGAGGTATTTTTACAAATGACGGATGAAACAAAAAAAAGTTTTGAAGAAATGCTTGAAGAATTTCTTCCCGGTGAAAGAGAGATGGGAAGCGAAGAACTTTGTAAAGGAGAGGTTCGTGTTGTCAGAAAAGACTTCATCCTTGTGGATGTAGGTCTAAAGAGTGACGGTGTGATTTCCGCCTCAGAGTTTTCAGCAGAAGAGATCAGTAATCTCAAAGTTGGAGATGTGGTAGAGGTCATCGTTGAAAAATGGGAAGATGAAGGGGGGAACATTTGTCTTTCAAAAGAAAAAGCCGAAAAACTTAAGATCTGGGAGACAGTGGAAAAGGCTTATGATGAAGGTTCTTTGGTAAATGGTACTATTGTTGCAAAAGTAAATGGCGGATTGGCAGTTGATATTGGGGTGAAAGCTTTTCTCCCAAATTCACAAGTTGCTCTCCGTCCTATTAAAAATGTTGATGAGCTGATAGGGAGAAATTTTGATTTCAAGGTTATCAAATGTGACAAAAAGAAAGGGAACATTGTGATAAGCAGAAGAGATTTTCTTGAAAAAGAAAGAGAATCTTTAAAAGCTTCCACACTTGAAAAGCTTGCTGAAGAAACCATAGTCAAAGGGCTTGTAAAAAATATAACCTATTACGGAGTTTTTGTTGACTTGGGTGGAATTGACGGCTTACTCCACATCACGGATATGTCCTGGGGCAGGGTAAATCACCCGTCAGAAATGTTTAAGATCGGAGATGAAGTAGATGTTAAAATACTCAAATTTGATAAAGAGTCTGAAAGAGTAAGTCTTGGAATAAAGCAGATAACTGAAGATCCATGGAAGTATGCTACTGAAAAATACGGTGTTGGAACGGTTGTAACAGGTGAGGTTGTTTCTCTTGAAGACTACGGAGCTTTTGTTGAGCTTGAAAAGGGTATTGAAGGTCTGATCCATATTTCTGAAATGTCTTGGACCCGTAGAATAAAACATCCTGGAAAAATGGTGGCGATAGGGGACGAAGTCGAAGTTAAAATACTTGAAATTGATGTTGAAAACAGACGGATATCTTTGGGTATGAAACAGATCGAACCTAATCCGTGGGATCTGTTGAAAGAGAAATACCCTGTAAACACCATTGTCAAAGGAACCATAAGGAATATTACAGATTTTGGTATTTTTGTAGGTGTAGAAGACGGAATCGATGGTTTAGTCAGAACTTCGGACATAACATGGGACAGAAAGCTTAAACATCCCTCGGAATACTATAAGAAAGGGGATGAAGTTGAAGCTATGGTGCTTAACATAGATTCCGAAAAACAAAGGTTCTCTCTTGGAGTAAAGCAACTCACAGAAGATCCTTGGAAAATATTCAAAGAACAGCACGAAGCGGGAGAAAAGATCGAGGTTGAAGTTGTAAAAATAGCTGATTTTGGAGTTTTCGTAAAAGTTTTTGATACTATTGAAGGTCTTGTACATAGGTCGGAATTCGAAGATGAAAATAAGGAATACAATGTCGGAGATACAATGGAAGTTATAATTAAATCCATTTCCGATGCAGACAGAAAAGTATCTTTGAGTATCAAAGCTGTAAGTGACAAGGAGTTGCAGGAAAATATTGAAGAATCTGCAAAAGTCGAAAAGGTGCCCGAAAAACTTGGTTCTATAGGGGATAGTTTCAAAGTTCTGGAAAAAGAAGAAGCTGAAGAACAGCCTGAAGAACAACCGGAAAAAGTAGACAAAGAATCTCCTGATGGAGATAAAGTGGAAAAAACGGAACCTGAAAAAAAAGCCAAGGCTGCTCCAAAAGCAAAGAAAAAGAAAAAATCTGAAGAAGAAGAGCCTCAAGTAAAGTCTGAGGAGGATCCCAAAAAAGAACCCGAGGAAGAGGAACCTAAAGAGGAACCTAAAGAGGAACCTAAAGAGGAACCTAAAGAGGAACCTAAAGAAGAACCTAAAGAGGAACCTAAAGAGGAACCTAAAGAGGAACCTAAAGAGGAACCTAAAGAGGAACCTAAAGAAGAACCTAAAGAGGAAGAGCCTAAGGAAGAAGGATAAACTTCTTCATTCTTAATTTAAGTGTCCTGTAATTTGTTACTACTACGAAATATTAGCGAAAAAAGTTTCAACTATTTCCGGATCGAACTGAGTTCCAGAATATTTTCTCAACTCTTTCAATGCTCTTTGCCAATCTTTCTTTCTATGATATATTCTGTTTGATGTCATGGCATCGAAAGCATCAGCCACTCTGAGAATCCTTGATGCAAGAGGTATTCTTTTTCCGGAAAGATTTTCAGGATATCCTGTTCCATCGAAGTTTTCATGATGGTGTAAAATATAGTAGGCAATTTTTTTCATGCCCCCTATTTTATTAATAATGTCGTAGGATCTTTGAGAATGGGTTCTTATCATTAACCACTCTTTTTCTGATAGCTTCTCTTTTTTAGTATATACTTCTCTATTCCCGACAAGTTTGCCAATATCGTGAAGAAATGCAGCCCACCTTATAGATAGCACTTCTTCCTGATCCAGATCAAGAAGATAAGCTATTTGAACAGAAATTTCCGCAACTCTTAAAGAGTGATTATCTTCAAAAGATGTTAAATTGTCTGTTAAAATAGCAACAGTTTTAAAAAACCGGTTTATTGTATCCGGAGAGGAGAAATAATAGTCATCTTCCATAGTTTTTTTTATTTGAGAGATTTCAGCTTCAACCACTTCAGCAGTTTTTAATTTTTCAAGCAAATTTGTTCCGGTCACAATTTCAACAAAAATTTTATAAATATCAGGATCAAATTCTTCTCCCGCAATGATATTCAGAAGCCCGAGTAGTTCATCTGACTTATTGAAAGTGTGGAGTCTCAACAATATATCAACAGTATCGGCAATTCTGATAATTCGTGATAAAAAAGGGATGTTCTTTCCTGACAGACCTGCTGGAAAGCCGCTTCCATCAAAAAATTCGTGATGGGATCCTACAACTTCACTAATTGCCCTGAAAGTTGGAAAGCTTTGTAACATGGTTTCACTTCTATGAGGATGTGAAAAAATAAAAAAGTCATTTTTCTGACCCAAAATATCGGGTGTTTGAACAATATCTTCCATCACATGTTGAGTGGTGATCACTCCGCCTATATCATGGAGTAAAGCAGAAAAAAACAGCTCTTTGAGAGATTTTTTATCTAAACCGGCTTTTTTCCCTATTTTATGCGCAATGACAGCGACTCTTAAACTGTGATGTAAATTTTCTCCGTTTTTATCTTTTTCTGTGGCTTTTGATAATTCACTTAAAAAATCTGCCGCAAAAGAAGAGGGCAGATTAACGTCCTGTATGGGAAAATGGGTTAGCCTTGACTGAGGGTGGGTCGTCAAATTAAATTGCTCCGGTTTCAGATAATATTTTCTGCCATCTTAAAAGTTTGCTTTCTGAATTTTCTATGATGGAAATAAAAGCATCAATATTATCAAAAGGCTTTAGCAGAAAATCATTGGCTCCGTTTTCAAGTGCTGATACTATTCGATCCACGGTGCTGTATGCACTCATCATTACAACCTGAGTCAGTCCACTGATCTCTTTAATTATGTTGAGGACTGTTATTCCATCCATATTCGGCATAAGGATATCCAGCAATGCAATATGAACAACATTGTTCCGTACATAATCAATAGCCTCTTCCGGCTTACTTTTTGTAATGACAGTATAACCACATCCTTCAAGTATTCTTTTAAGGCTGGAAAGAATATTTTCCTCATCGTCAAGAACCAGTACGGTCATTTTTTTTCTGTCCATTATTATCCTCCGGTCTTAAAAGTTAAAAAAGTTTTTAACGACATCTCTTGAGTTGATCATTTTCATGATCGTTTTGTAATTATTCCAAAAGTAAGATCTGTCTATAAATCGTGTAATATCGCTTTCGCTTAAATTCAAAGTATCTATTACTTCGATAGAAACTTTAAACCCGGTTTTTTCAAAGATATGGTTTTTCATTTCTTCTTTCGGGAAAGAGTGGGCAAGCAATGTGAGGACAAGGTCGCTTTTGAGATACGATATGAAGCCTGCTAAAGTTTTAGGGGCATATTCTTCTATAAAAGAACTACCCGCTTTCATTATTTTGTTGACGGTTTTTTCCTCTTCTTTAAAAAGATTTATTACAGGCTCATAAAGAAGATGGTTTTCGTTTAAACTGTAGTGAAAAGCATTTCCGACATGCTCTCTGTTGATCAGCCCTGTTTCAAGAAGAAAATCAAGAGCCTTTTTGTTTGAATTAGGGTTGGTACTGCTAAGAGTTGCGATTTTTCTTCCAGTAAAATTCTGCTTGCTAACCAAAATTCTGAGAATGTCCACTTTTGCTCTAGATCCCAGAAGATAGGAAAGGGGTAAATAAGTCATGCCAGCCTCCATAGTTGCAAAAAACATTGACAAAAAAATTATATTTGCTTTTTGGTCAATGTCAAAAAAAATTATACAAATTAAGCTCTATAGCGACTGAAATTGAAACAAAACTGCAATTTAAAATAAAAAAGTGAAATTTTTACATTATTGGTTATCATTTACTGGTTCTTTGATTTGCTAATGTTAAAAGAGGTGTCACTATGATGAAGAAAAAAGAAAAAAACAATGACCCGAAAAAGTTGACTTACACTAAAAAATCGGGATGGGAAGGTATCTCCGGTAAAGAGCTTAATGTAATTATGAAATTTTCTGAAGGCTATAAATCTTTTCTGGATAATGCTAAAACTGAAAGGGAGGCTGTCAAGTACATAGAAAAAAAAGCTTCTGAACAAGGTTATGTCAATATTGATAAGGCAACCTCGAAAGATAAAAAGCTCTTTATCAACTTTGACAATGTATCATGTGTTCTTGCTGAAATAAATGATACAAAATTCAAGGATGGTTTTTTAATGGTCGGGGCACATATTGATACTCCGAGGATAGATCTTAAGGGTTATCCGCTTTACGAAGCGGAGGATATGGCCTATTTCAAAACTCATTATTATGGTGGAATAAAAAAATATCAGTGGGTAACCAGACCTCTTGCTCTTCACGGGGTTGTTATCCTTGAAAACGGCAAAAAGATAGATGTATGTATAGGAGAAGATGATAAAGATCCGGTTTTTACAATAAACGATCTTCTTCCTCATCTTGCCCAGGATCAAATGCAGAAAAAAGCCGGAACAGTAATAGAGGGTGAAAATCTTAACATTCTTGTCGGCTCCATACCGTATAAATTTAAATATGAAAAAGATGCCGTAAAACTGGCTATATTGGATCATCTCAACTCCAAATACGGCTTTTCTGAAGAAGATTTTGTATCTTCCGAGCTTCAGTTGGTTCCTTCAGGCAAGGCAAGAGATATAGGTTTTGATAGAAGTTTTGTCGGAGCACATGGTCAGGATGACAGAGTGTGTTCCTATGCTGCGATGGAAGCTCTTTTTGATTGTGGAAAATCAAAAAAGAATAAGATCGCAATGTTTTTTGATAAAGAAGAGATCGGGTCGAAAGGGAATGCGGGTGCAAATTCAAACATTCTTGAGCGGGCTGTAAATAAAATAATAAACCTTTACGGCAAGGGGGACTACAACACGCTTATAAACAATCTTGCTGACAGTAAATTTCTCAGTGCCGATGTAAATGCCGGCATAGACCCTGAATGGGCCGGAACAATGGAAAAAATGAATTCCGGCAAAATAGGGTGGGGTGTATGTCTCACTAAATTTACCGGCGTCAGAGGGAAAAGCAATTCAAATGAGGCTCATGCTGAATTTGTTGCAGAATGCCGCAGTGCTTTTAATAAGGACAGTGTGAAGTGGCAGACAGCTGAACTTGGTAAAGTGGATCAAGGTGGTGGTGGAACAATCGCGATGTTCATTGCTGAATATGGCATGGATGTTGTTGACTGCGGCACTCCTCTTCTTTCAATGCACGCTCCATTAGAGGTTGCTTCCAAAGCTGATATTTACCACACATTTAAAGCTTACAGGGCTTTCTACAGATATTTATAATGAGATATGATGCCAGTGGTGGGATAATGGAAAAAATTTTAAATGCTGTAGAGTTCATAAAGCAAAAAACAGCTCAATATGAATACTCTCTTCCCGATGTTGCTGTAATATTGGGAAGCGGATTAGGAAATTTTGCTGAAAAAACAGAAAATGTTTTTGAAATATCATACGGGGATATACCGGACTTTCCGGTTTCATCAGTAACAGGACACAAGGGCAGGCTTGTTCTTGCAAGGTTCAGAGATAGTTCTGAAACTTTCTGGATAATGCAGGGAAGAATACACTACTATGAAGGCTATCAAATGGAGGAGGTTGTTTTTCCTGTCAGGGTTTTGATAAAACTTGGGATAAAAAAGCTGATAGTAACGAATGCGGCCGGAGGAGTAAACCGGGATTTTAATGCAGGGGATCTTATGATCATAAGGGATCATATCAATATGATGGGAACAAACCCTTTGATAGGCAGAAATTTAGATCAGTTTGGTGACAGATTCCCTGATATGTCAAATGTATACAGCAAAAAGCTTGGACTTTTACTTAAAAAAGCTGCACAGGAGATATCTCTCCATTTAAAAGAAGGAATCTATACTGGAGTGACCGGCCCCTCTTTTGAGACGCCTGCTGAGATCCGTATGATCGAAAAAACAGGAGGGGATGCTGTTGGAATGTCAACAGTTCCGGAAGTTATAGCTGCCAAACATGCGGGAATTGAGGTTGCCGGTATAAGTTTTATATCAAATAAAGCTGCGGGAATATCCTCCGATCCTCTCACACATGAAGAGGTAACGGAAAATGCAGCTCTTGTTGAAGAAAAATTTTCTCAACTGATGACCCGTTTCATATCTTTTTTACTTGAGCGGAAAGATGGATGATCTCATATTGAAAAAAGCTGTTAAAAGGGCTGTTGAAATAAGAAAAAATGCACATGCTCCTTATTCGGGGTTCAAGGTTGGCTCTGTTATTATAACAGAATCGGGACAAATGTATGACGGTGTTAATGTTGAAAACTCTTCTTTCGGGGCAACGGTTTGTGCTGAAAGAACGGCATTGTTCAATGCTGTAACCAATGGAGATAAAACTATTATTGCAATAGTTATAGCCTCTGTTCTGGACGGGAAAGCTGTTTTTCCTTGTGGAATTTGCAGACAGGTGCTTGCCGACTTTAATCCCGGCATGGAGATCGTTCTTGTTAATGCGGATAATGGTGAAATCGAAAAAAGGGTTTTGCTGAGTGAACTTTTTCCCGATAATTTCAAGATCTGACATTAAATAAATGAAGGTACTCACTATAAATCCTCCTGTGGAAGATTTTACTGCTTATAATTTATGGGCAGCTCCGTTAGGATTATTAAGGATAATGGAGCACTTTGAAAAAAGAGGGGATGATGTAACTTATTTAAATTTTCTTGACGGCAGAGAAATAGGGGAAAACGGCTTTTACCCTCCCGCTTACAGATCGTGGGGAAGACATTCTTATTGGAAAAAAGAAGTGGATAAACCTGAAGAACTGTTTTTTGTAAGACGAAAATTCAACCGTTTCGGAGCATCAGACAACAAGATCAAAAAACTCCTTATGGAAACAGATGTCCCTGATAAAATATTAATATCAACCGGCATGACCTACTGGTACAGATCGGTAATCTCAACAATAGATATTGTCTTAAAGGTGTTCCCCGGGGTTGAAATTGAAGTTGGGGGAACAGCGGCAACACTTATTCCTAATGTTTTTAATGGTATTAAGGGTGTGCACGCAGTGACTGGAAAATATCCTGTGAATGAAGAGATCACAGGAACAGGATCAAGATATGTTGATCATTTGAAGTTTTTTCCTGCAAACCTTGTGGAAGGATGTCCCAACAGATGTTCCTACTGTTCAAGTTCCCTGTTTTATCCTGAAGTTAAGATAAAAAACATTGAAAAGCAGGTGTATGACCTTGAAGCATGGAATAAAAGGACCGGCTTCACGGATGTAGCTTTTTATGATGATGCTCTTCTTCTTGAGAAGGGGAGATATTTAAAAGAATTTTTAAAAAATATTCCCCCGGAAAAGTACCGTTTTCACACCCCCAACGGTCTTCATTTAAAAGAAGTGGATAACGAATTATGCAAAATTTTTAATCTTTATGACTTTCCCCAACTGAGATTCGGATTTGAAACAGCTTTTAACCGCTTTGACAGAAAAACAGACAGGGATCAGTTGGTAAATGTTGTTGAGATGTTAAAAATGTCAGGATCCGGGAAAGATAAGATAGGGGTATATCTTCTTTGCGGTATTCCGGGACAGGCTGTAGAGGAGGTAGAGGAGACAATAGATTTTGTTGATAACATTGGAGCCAGACCTTATTTGAGCGAATTTTCTCCTGTTCCCGGGACAGTTCTCTATGACAAACATTTAAAAGAAAGTCTTCTTGACTTTGACAAGGAACCGATGTACCAAAACAATTCTCTTTCTTCATGGAGAAGCCCTGTTTTTAACTTTGAAGTGATGGAAAGACTTAAAAACAAATTGAGACGGATATATAGCAAAACACAAAACGATTAAGCCGGAAGAGAAGGTGGTAGTTATGGATAAAAAGATTGTTCTTGTCGTAGATGACAACGATCTGAATATCGAGATCGAATCAAAGATCGTTAAAAAGCTCGGTTATGAAGTTTTAACAGCAAAGAGCGGGTTGGAAGCTTTGAGAGTTTTTAATGAAAAAAAGCCTGCTGCAATTTTGCTTGACTGCAAAATGCCTGAGATGGATGGGTATGAAGTTGCTGAAAAAATAAGACAGATAGAAAGGGTAAATGATCTGGAAAAGACAAGCATCATTGCTGTTACCGGAGATGATCTTGAAGAAAACAGAAAGCTTTGTACAGATGCCGGAATGGACGAGTTTATCTCAAAACCTGTTGATGTTGAAATTCTGGAAAAAATGTTGAGGAAACTCCTGTTTAAAAATAGTCCCTCCACTTCTCCGGTAGACATTAAAACACTTATGGTTTCGGCTGACGGCGACTCTTGCTGGGCAAAAGAACTTTTTGATCTTTTTATTGCTGATACTCAAAAAAGGATATTAGAGATAGAAGATGTCCTTAGAAAAGGAGGCGATAAAGAGCTGATGGTGAGAAATTTCCACACGATCAAAAGTTCTGCAGCAAGTATAGGGGCGACAAGTTTGGCAGAAATAGCGAAAGACCTTGAATCTTTTTCAAGAACCGGTAGAGTTGATTCTGTATTGTCAGGTATGAAGGATCTTGTTTCTGAGTTTAACAGGGTCGTCCGGTTTTCTATAGAGAGCGGGAATAAAAGTTAATGAAAAAGTATAAGACAATTTTAAGTTTCTTTCTCACAGCTTTTCTTTTCTATTTTCTTCTTAAAGATCTTGATATGGTTCTTTTTAGGGAATACCTCTTTGAAGGAAGATCTCTGCTTATACTGAGTGGAGTATTCTTTTATCTGCTTTCTTTTGCTGTAAGGGGGTTGAGATGGAAACTTCTCACTTCTCATATTGGAGATTTCAAGGTCGGAGAACTGACGATGCTCACTATCAGCGGATATGCTGTAAACAATATTATGCCGGTAAGGATAGGTGAGTTTGCCAGGGCATGGGTGACTGGAAATAGAAGAAAAGTGAGTAAAACATCAGTGTTAGCTTCAATATTTGTGGAGAGGGTGTTTGACGGGCTTACAATAGCTTTTCTTCTTTTTGTTATTCTTTTTATTTACCCTCTTCCTCCTAATGTTAAAACTCTCGCTTTGTTTGCCTTTTCTTTTTTCATGCTCCTTTTTCTTTTTATAATGTTTGGTACATTTTCAAAAATACCGGAAAAGATACTGTTTTCTATAAGAAAAAAGTTTAAAGTTCTTTCTTTTTTTGTTGATGTCGCTGAAAAATTTATTTCCGGGGCATCTTCCATTAAATCTCCTAAAGCGTTTTTTGCCGTAACTTTTCTCAGTTTTTTTGTCTGGTCTATGGAGCTTGTTGTATATATACTTATTTCCAGAGCTTTTGGTGTTGAAATTCCTCTTGTCGGCTATATTTTTATGCTTTGTGCTGCAAATCTCGGGATGCTTGCGGCACCTACACCGGGTGGACTGGCAGTATTTCAGGCAGCTATAGTTTATTCTTTAAGATTTTTTGCGATACTTTATGAAAAGAGAATGGCGGTTGCTGTTGTTTTACATATGTCCCAGATCATTCCCGTTACTATTTTAGGTCTTCTATGGCTGTGGTACCATCAGATATCTCTTTCAATGATAGAAAAAGAATGATCTTCTTTTATTTAGGAATAGGAAATCTTGAAATTAAAAAAGAATCGTTATAAGGTCATTAGGAAGAATAAGTGTTTTTGTGATTTTTTATATTTAGTGAGGATTTGAAAAATGAAAAAGATTTTTGTTGTAATGCTTTTATTGTTATCACTTATCTTTGTTTCGTGTGGAGGTGGTGACACTGGAGACTCTGGAGACACTGGAGATACTGGAGACACTGGGGATACAGGGGATACAGGAGACACTGGTGACACAGGAGATACCGGAGATACCGGAGATACCGGAAACACTGGAGATAGAGAGGTCTTAACAACAAAGAGTGAAACCGTTTCAGCCTCTGAAGGTGGTACGGTAAGAACCGATGACGGTGAAGTTGAAGTCTATGTTCCTGCCGGTGCTCTTGATGAAGATACGGAAATAACGATCACTCTTTATGATAAGGAAGGTTTTCCCGACAAAGACAGTCTGATAACTAAAGTTG